>NZ_JBHWZY010000066.1:0-14352 GCF_042727815.1 Nocardia sp. NPDC060220 | reverse complement strand
GGTGAGTGAGTGCCGGATCAGGACCCCGCCGAGGACCGCGGCGACGGCACCGAGCGCGTAGGTCGGGGCCAGGCCGACGCTGTCCACGCCGCGGCCGCCGATCGCCGAGCCGAGGATGATCGCCAGCTGGAAACCGGCGACGATCAGTCCGCTGCCCGCTTCCATGCGATCGGGCAGCACCCGCGATACCCACACCTGCACGAGATTGAGAATGCCGCCGAACGCGGCGCCCCACACCACCACGGCCAGATAGGCGAGTGGGGCGAACGCCGCGGAGGCGATGATCGCGAGCAGTGACAGGCCGACGGCTGCCGGCACCGCCACCAGCAGGGCGCCGAGGTGGCGGTCGGCGAGTGCGCCGAGGACGAAGTTGCCGAGCAGACCACCGACGCCGAACAGGGCGAGCAGCACCGGGATCACCGTCGGGCCCGCACCGAGCAGTTCGGCCAGGGCCGGGCGGATATAGGTGTATCCGGCGAAGTGCCCGCCGACGACGGCGACCATGCTGACCAGCCCGAGCGTCACGCCCGGGGACCGCAGGGCGTTGCCGAGTGCGGCGAACCCGATGCCCGTGCTCGGCGCGATCGGCGGCAGCATCAGCCGCACCGCGACGGCGGTGGCGGCGGTCAGCGCGGCCACGATCAGGAAGGTCGTCCGCCACCCGGCGTAGGTGCTCAGCAGCACGCCGAGCGGCACTCCGGCCACCGTCGCGACCGTGGTTCCCGCGTTCACGATCATCATCGCCTTGCCGAGCCGTTCGGCCGGGACGAGCTTCGCGGCGATCACCAGCGCCATCGACCAGTAGCCGCCGACAGCCAGGCCGAGCAGCAGTCGCGCGATCAGCAACAGCACGATGTTCGGTGCGAGGGCGACCACCACGTTCGATACCGCCGCGCCGACGGTCAGCCAGATCAGCAGGGTGCGCCGATCCAGGCGGGGGAACAGCGCGCCCGATCCGAGCGCGGCCACCAGCGCGGTCAGCGCCGTCGCGCTCACCGACAGCCCGACCACCCCCTTCGGGCACTCCGAGATCATTCGCGAGTGCGGTGAGCACGCCCGGCGGCAGGAACTCCGCGGTCACCAGCGTGAAGCTGCCGAGGAACATGGTGAGCAGGGCGGGCCACGTGGCGCGGCGCGAAACTTCCGATGCCGCAGGGCTCGTCGTCAATGTCTTGATCATGCCTGATGCAACAGCCGGAATATCCCCGTCACGCGACCCAAACGCCACGGCGATCGACCTGAACGCCAACGTTGCGCTGCTACTGCGCCATCGGATCGGCCGCGTGATCGGCGGATCTAGGCAATGACCTCGGGCAGGCTACGCGAATTGGCCCATCGCCGCGGAATTCGTCGCGGCCGCGTGCGTGAAGAACGCCTGGAGATCCTCGTAGGCCTCGCGCAGGTAGTCGAGTGCTTCGTCGCCGTCCCAGATGTCCGGGCCCGCGCCCTCTTCGTCCATCAACTCCGGGGAGAAATGCTCGGCCAGTCGGTCGAAGGGAGTGGCGGAGAGGACCCGTGCCGCCGCGGACACCTCGGTTGCCGACCACACACGCAGGCAGTCCTGGCGGGTGCTCGGCTCATCGCCGCCGAGTAGGTCGAAATCGACTGCTGCGGCGGAGAACAGGCAGCGCAGGCCGTCCCAGGCCTGGTCGAGGTCGCCGGACGGTTCGTCCGCGGATCGAGGCGTTTCGATGAGGTCCCACGCGGCGTCCGGCTCGGCAGTGACCCGGATGGCATCGGAGGGAGTGATACGGGTGAAGACGAAAATGATGCTCACGGAAAGGAGGCGCCTTTCAGGCGGAGTAGTCGGACCGTGGTGAAGGTAGGAATCGCGCCTTGGCGATACCTTGGGGTCTTCTTTTCGCCGGTCAGACGGTCCTGTTTCGCGGCGTACGGTGGGAATTGCTTATCCGACCGACACGGGGGTGTTCGCACACATGACTGATTCCGACCGCACGCTGATCGCCGTTCTGCTCGACCGTTCGGGGTCGATGCAGACGATCAAGGCCGATACCGAAGGTGGGTTGGCCGCCTATTTCGAACAGCAGCGCAGTGTGCCGAAGACGATCGAGGTCACGCTCGCGCAGTTCGACACCACCTATGACGTGGTCTACGCGAATGTGCCGCTGGCTCAGGTGCCTGCGCCGAGCTTGCAGCCGCGTGGCGGGACCGCGCTCTACGACGCGCTCGGCAAGCTCGTCACCAGCGTGGGCAGCGAGCTGGCCGAGCGCCCCGAACACGAGCGTCCCGGCACCGTGATCGTCGTCGTTCTCACCGACGGCCACGAGAATTCCAGCCGCGAATGGACCCACGCCGCCGTGAAGTCCCTCATCACCCAGCAGCAAGACGTGTACAACTGGACCTTCGTCTTCCTCGGCGCCAACATGGACGCCGTCGAAGTAGGCTCCAACCTCGGCTTCGACCCCGGCTCGGCCATCACCTACGCCCCGGTCGCCGGCGGCGTCCGAGGCGCCTTCGACGCCCTCTCCGCCTACTCCGCCCGAGCCCAAGCCGCCCCCGCGGGCGCAGCCCGCCGCGCCCGCTTCTCCGACTCCGAACGCCGACAAGCCGACCAGGGCAAGTAGTCCTACGCCGCGTCGACCTTCTCGAACCGAGCGACGAACCGAACCTCGAGCGCATACGCCAAACGTTCGAGCATGCCGATTGTCGGTGTCCCGCCCCCGGATTCGATCCGTGAGACCTCAGGCTGACGCAGCCCGGCCCGTTCGGCCAGCTGTGTCTGTGTCAGCCCGAGTTCGAGCCGCCGTTCGCGAATGGCTTCGGCCAGCTCGATCGCCAGAATCGCCTCGGCCCGCCCGGCCTCGTACTCGCCCGCGTCGAACCCGGGGCTGCTCATCCGTTCACGGCGCAGGTCGTCCATCGATGGGTGCTCAGTCATGATCGGTTACCTCCTGTCGAAATCTGTGTGGGCACAACCATGTTCCGATTCGCATACCTTGCGTAGTGCCTTGGCTCGCGCCACCTCGTCGGTCTCCCGCATGCGAGTCTTGCGGAAAACTGTCAGCAGCACGATGCGACGACCCGGAGCGAGCCAGTAGGTGATTCGAATTTCTCGCGGGTGAAGGTGAAAGCGGAGTTCACGTACCCCATCGCCAAGATTGCGCGACCACGGTTCGGTCAGGGTGGTCGCACGTTCGGCAAGCATGCCCACATACACGTCTACCTGGCCGTACTCGCGTGTAGTCAGTGAGCGCAGCCATCGGGCTACCTCGGGTTCGAGTTCCACCAGGTACAGGTGCATAGGATTGATCCTATATAAGATCAATCCTATATAGCAATGGTGGCGCTACTGCCAGCCTGGGCGGACCAGGCCTGATTCGTAGGCGAGGACTACGAGTTGGGTGCGGTCTCGGGCGGCTAGTTTGGTGAGGATTCGGCTGACGTGGGTGCGGGCGGTGGCGGGGGACATGTAGAGGCGGGCGCCGATTTCGGCGTTGGTGAGGCCTTCGGCCACCAGGGTCATCACCTCGCGTTCGCGGTCGGTGAGTTCGGCGAAGGCGGCGGGGGGTGGTTGCTTGGCGTGGGTGGAGAATTCGGCGAGGAGGCGGCGGGTGACGCCAGGGGACAGGAGCGCGTCGCCCGCGGCGACGACGCGCACGGCGCGGAGCAGGTCGGCGGGCTCGGTGTGTTTGACCAGGAAGCCCGCGGCGCCCGCGCGGATCGCCTCGAAGACGTATTCGTCGAGTTCGAAGGTAGTGAGGACGACGACGCGGACCGCCGCGAGCTGGGGGTCGTCGGCGATCATGCGGGTGGCGGAGAGGCCGTCGAGGATCGGCATGCGGATGTCCATCAGCACCACGTCGGGTACGAGGGCTCGGGTCATCCGGACGGCTTGCTCGCCGTTTTCGGCCTCGCCGATGACTTCGATGTCGTCCTGGGCGTCCAGCAGCGCGACGAAACCGCCGCGCACCAGCGCCTGATCGTCGGCGACGAGAAGCCGGATCTTGGTGGGCCCCGCACCGGTCGGCGGCAGTTCGGTCATGCGCCCGCCTGCCTGCCCGGTGAATCCGACGATCGCGCGGATGCGGCCGAAGTCGCTGGTCGAGCGGGCAATCGGGCCGCCACCCGGAACCCGCCGGACGGTCGCGGCCCCGCGGTGAGCGCCCCGCCGAGCGCGTGCGCCCGCTCGCGCATCCCGATGATCCCGTTGCCGCCGATGCCGGTTCGGACAGCGGTCCCGGTCGGCCGGGTGTTGTCGACGGTGATGTCGACCGATTCCGGGGTGTATCGCAGGGTGATCAGAGCTGTCGCGCCGGGCGCGTGGCGCACCACGTTGGTCAGCGATTCCTGCACGATTCTGGCCGCGGCCACATCGATCACGCTCGGCAGCTTCTTCGGCGTACCGATGATCTTGGTATCGACGTCGAGCCCGGTCGCGCGGGTGCGCTCGAGCAGGGTGTCGAGGTCGTCGAGGGTCGGTGCAGGCGCACGCGGCGCGGGACGCGGCGGAGGGGGTGAATCATCGACGACGGGAGCATGTTCCGGGTACTCCGGCACCACCGCCGCGCCGCTGCGAATCGCGTGCAGCAGCGTGTGTACCTCGGTCAGTGCCTCTTTCGAGGTCGTCTTGATGGTCGCCAGCGCCGCGGCCGCCTGCTGCGGCTTGCGATCGAACAACTCCAGCGCCACCGACGACTGCACGTTGATCAGCGAAAGACTGTGTGCCAGTACATCGTGCAGTTCCCGCGCGATCGCCAACCGCTCCTCGGAGGCCGCCCTGGCCTGCTGCGCTTGCTCGTCGCGTTGCGCCGCCTCGGCCCGCTGCTCGCGCGCCAGCACCACCGCGCGCCGCTGCCGCACGCCCTCCGCGATCGCGACCAGCACGCCCATCCAGGCCAGCAGGCCGAATATCTGCCACGCGTCGGAGTGCCGCCCGAGCAGGGCGGGTAGCGGCCACACCATCGTCAGATACCCGATCGCGACCACCGGGTAGGTGCGCCATCGCGACCCGGTGACGGCGGCCGAGAGGAAGGCGATCACCAGCGACAGGAAGATCGGCCCGTACCCGTAGTCGCGCAGAACATAGGTCACCGTGGCGATCAGCGACACCGCCAGCACCGCTTCGGGCACTACCCGCCGGAAACCGAGCGCCACCGGCCCGGCGAGCAGCAGCAGATACGCGAACGCGTCCAGCGACCGCACCCCGGTTTGATGCGAATTCGCACCGGAACTACCGGCCAGCTGGATCACCGCGACCACCACTGCCAGGCCCCAGTCCTGAACGACTGAGCCACGCTCCCACTTCGCAGACGCTCCCACGTGCCCAACCCTATTGTGTGCGCCCACCCACCGCGTCGGCCTGCGCACGTATTTCCCGCGGGAAGCCGCGTAGGCCGCGCGGCGTAGCGCCGTGCACGCCGCGCGACGGATGTCGGGGCACCCCTCGAGCGCGGATTCTGATTCCCATGAACGAATCGATCGTGGTCACCACCGAGTTGACCAAACGCTATGGCGAGCACCTCGCGGTGGACGCGGTGAGCATGCGGGTCGCGGCCGGGGAGATCTACGGATTCCTCGGGCCCAACGGCGCGGGCAAAACCACCACGTTGCGCATGCTGGCCGGTCTCATCCGGCCCAGCGCGGGCACCGCGACGGTGCAGGGCCTGTCGCCGGGCGATCCGGCGGTGCTGCGCCGAATCGGCGTCCTCATCGAGGGCCCCGGCTTCTACCCGTACCTCTCCGGCCGCGACAACCTGCGAGTATTGGCCCGCTATCGCGGCCACGGCAATGCCGAGGTCGAGAAGGCATTGGAACGCGTCGGCCTGGCCGACCGCGCAGGCGACCGCTTCCGGACCTATTCGCTCGGAATGAAACAGCGTCTCGGCGTCGGCGCGGCCATGCTCGGCGACCCGGACCTGCTCATCCTCGATGAACCGACCAACGGCCTCGACCCGGCGGGCCTGGCCGAAATGCGCACGCTCATCACCGATCTCGCGGCCGACGGACACACTGTGCTGCTGTCGAGCCACCAGCTCGCCGAGGTGCAGGAGATCTGCCACCGCGTCGGGGTGATCTCCGGTGGTCGCCTGCTGGCGGAATCTACGGTGGCCGAATTGCGCGGCACCGCGACACTGCTGGTGCGTGCCGAGCCTGTGGACGTGGCTCTGGACGCCGTCCGCGCCGTCACCGATGCCCCCGCTCGAGCGGGCGCGGACGGCATCAGGGTCGACACGAGCGCCGCGCTGGCCCCTGAGGTGGCGCGAGCCGTTGTGACAGCAGGCGCGGACCTGCTCGAACTGCGGGTGGACGAGAAATCGCTGGAAGAAGTGTTCTTCGAGATGACGGCTGTGGAGGTAGCGAAATGAACGCCATGACAAGGGATCTCACCGCGAGTATCCGTGCGGAGGCGCTACGGCTGGGCCGCTGGCCCGCCTTCTGGATCGTCCTCGGTACCTGGATCCTGCTCAACCTGACCTTTGCCTACCTCTTCAACTACCTCGCCTACACCTCGGGCGAGAGCGGTGCGATGTCGGACGGCCTGCCTCGCGATGTCCTGCTCGGCCGACTCATGCCCGCCGCTGTGCCCGAGGTGTTCACGCAGGGCATGTCGATGTTCGGCGGCGCGTTGGTGCTGATCCTCGGCGCTCTCGCGGTGGGCAGCGGATACGGCTGGGGCACGTGGAAAACCGTGTTCACCCAGGGCCCGAGCCGAGTCGCGGCCGTGGGGGGACTGCTGTCGACGCTGCTGGTAGTGGTCCTCGCGCTTGTCCTGGTGGCCTTCGCCGTCGATGTCGGCATCGCCTCCGTGATCGCAGTCGGCGAATCCCAGCCGGTGACGATGCCGTCGCTCGACGACTCACTGATCGGAATCGTCACCGGTACCGCGATTCTCGGTATGTGGATGCTCGCGGGAGCGCTCATCGGCGCCATCGCTCGTGGTCCCGCCCTCGCAGTCGGCCTCGGCCTGGTCTGGGTCCTGGTGGTCGAGAACCTGCTTCGCGGTGTGGCGGGGATCTTCGGCCCGATCGAAGCTGTCACCAACGTGCTCCCCGGTACGGCCGCGGGGTCGCTGGCCGGGGCGATGCGCACCGTGGAGGGGCCGGCCAACCCCGGCGTTCTCGACATCCTTACCCGCGGTGAATCTTTCGCTCTGCTGGCCGGGTATGTGATGGTTTTCGCCGGTGGCACCATCTGGTTGATGACCCGCCGCGATCTCACCTGACGCGCTGCGATCATCGAACCCGGCACCAGGTAGCGGCAGTCCGACACGGACGGCCGCTACCTGCGCGTCAGGTCAGGACCAGCCGGCCGGGTTGGACGCCGTTTCGCGGGAGATGCCCGAGCCCGTGTCGGGGAAGGCGCCGAAGCGCTCGTTGTGCAGGTGGGCGAAGAAATAGCACATCTGCTCGCATTCGGCGTCGGTGGTCGCGGCCTCGGGGTCGGAGCTGACGGCGTCGTAGTAGTCGCGGCCCATGGCCACGATGAATCCGCGGGCATAGAGGAAGCCGTCGTCGGAGCCGTCGGTGATCGCCTGGAGGTCGGCGCGGTCGATGTCGTAGAGCGCGCGTTCGGCGACGCGGTCGAGCGCGGTCAGTTCCGCGCTGCTGAAATCTGTTGACAGGGTGTTCAACTGGGCGAGGAAGGCGTCGAGCCGGCTGTCGAGGTCGCCTGCTGCCGTCCGCAGGGCCGTGGACGGATCGGTACCGGTGGCCGTCCAGGCCGACGCGATCAGATTCCAGAATCGGGAGATGTCTTCGGGGGTGCTCGTCACCTGCCGGACGGTACTGCTCGGGTCCGACACGGAGCGGGGTTCGAGGTCATCGGTCAGGCACGCAGGAGACGCTGGGCGAGGGCGGACAGACCCGCGGTGATCTGCTCGGGCGACAAGCCGCGTTCGCGTTGCTGGAGGTAGACCTCGGCGGCGAGTGGCGCGAGGACCGTATCGACCAGCGAATCAGGCTGTGGCACAGCGGCTTCGACCAGCAGCGACCGTACGTGCACCGACCAGAACCCGTAGGCGCCGGTGGCGAAGCGGGCGCCGCCGGTCTCCGCGCCGAGCACCAGATGGGCGTGGGCGGTGAGCAATTCGACCATCGCCGCGTAGAAGGCGGCCAGGCGATCGGCTGGGGGAGCGCCGGGGCCGAGCGGGGGTGCGCCGCGCAGGAGCTGTTCCTGGAGGGCGCGTTCGTGCTCGTCGAGGAGGGCGACGGCGATCGCGTTGCGGTCGGGGTAGCGGCGGTAGAGGGTGCCGCGGCCCACGCCCGCGGCCTTGGCGATGTCGTCCATGGTGATCGTGCGTGGGTCGCGAGTGGCGAAGAGGCCGGCCGCCGCCGCCAGGACTTTCGCACGATTGCGGGCCGCGTCGGTGCGTTCGGTGGGTGGCTGCGCGTCGAGCGCCAAGCCGGTGATCAGGTCGGATCGTGGCTCCATGGGTACGACTCTAACCCCGCAACGAATATCTGGACAACATGTCCACTTGTGTTCTATCGTCGAGAAATCGACAAGTGGACAATATGTCCAGTTAGGAAGATGTCATGACTCACCTGCTGCACCTCGACGCCAGCGCCCGGACGAACTCCCTCAGCCGCAAGCTGGGCGCCGAATTCGTCCGGGCCTGGCGCGACGCCGAGCCCGGCGGCACCTACACCTACCGCGACCTCGCCGCCGAGCCGACGCCGTTCATCGACGAGGGCTGGACCGAACTGTGTGACGCCGTCCTCGCCGCCGGGGCCACCGACCTCGACCGGCTCCCGGAACTCGCCGTCACTCCCGCGGCGAAGGCCGCATGGCGGGTGGCCGAACCGCTGCTGGCGCAGGTGCTGGCCGCCGACGTGATCCTGATAGGCACACCGATGTACAACTACTCCGTCCCCGCCGCTCTCAAGGCATGGCTCGACCAGGTCACCTTTCCCCGAATGTCGCTGGGGGAACGCAGGTTCGTCGTGGTGACCGCCCGTGGCGGTGCGTACTCGCCCGGTGCGCCCAAAGCGGCGTTCGACTACCAGGAGCGCTTTCTGCGCGACTTCTTCGCCGGCCACTTCGCGGTCACCGACACGGTTTTCGTCAACGCCGAACTGGCCAATGCCGTGCAGGATCCGAACCTGGCCCATCTGCGCGACGCGCACGAAGCCTCCTTCGCCGCCGCGCAGGCCGAAGTGCGTTCGCTGGCAAAGGATTACGTGCGATGAGCTGGATAGTGCTCGGCCTGGCCGGGCTCGTCGAAATCGTGTGGTCGCAGACCATCAAACCGACCGAGAATTTCACCAGACTCGGTCCGACCCTGCTCTGCGTCGCGCTCGGCTCGCTCGCCGTCTATCTGCTCTCGCGCGCCATGCAGACCCTTCCGGTGGGCACCGCCTACGCGGTTTTCACCGGAATCGGCGCACTCGGCGCGATCGGTCTCGGTGTGCTCGTGCACAAGGATCCGCTGAGCGCGGGCCGCGCGCTGGCGCTGTCGCTGATCCTCGGCGGCATCGTGCTCGCGCGGGTGACGAATCCTGAGTAACTCTGTCGTACACCCGATGCGAGGATCGGCCGGTCATGACCGGTAAGGTCGGCTGATGGACCAGCCAGTTCGCCCCCCGGACCTGTCCACGCGGCCACACGAGCTCACGGTCGAGCGCGTGATGAAAGCCCAGCCCAGCCTGCTCTACGCGGCTTGGACCCAAGGCTTGGATTTATGGCTGGCCGTTCCCGGATCGGTGCTGATGCGCCCCGCCGTCAACGAGCCCCTCTACTTCGACACCGGCTCGCCCGAAAAGCGCAACCCCCATTACGGCCGCATTCTGCTGCTCGAGCCGAATCGGCGGATCGAATTCACCTGGGTCACCGCCGCCACCGACGGCGTGGAAACGGTGGTCGCCGCCGAATTCCTCAAACAACCACGCGGTATCCGCCTGCGTCTGCGCCACTCCGGTTTCCCCACCGCGGCGATCCGGGATCTACACCAGCAGGTCTGGCCGGACAAACTCGAGCGTCTCGACGAAATCACCAGCGCCACCGTCTGAGTACCCGAGTAGGTTCGTCATCGCCACGCAACACAACTCGAACCGAAAGGATTGCGATGCCGACTCGCAGCGCACGCACACTCTGGTCAGGCGGACTGCAGGACGGGTCCGGGCAGGTCGAACTGGCCAGCTCGGGTGTGGGCAAGTTCGATGTGAGCTTTCCCCGCCGGGCGGCCGATACGGCCGAGGGCACCAGCCCGGAGGAGCTGATCGCGGCGGCGCATTCGTCGTGCTATTCGATGGCGCTCTCGGCGGAGATCGCCAATGCCGGCGGGACGCCGGAAAGCCTCGACGTCGATGCCGATGTCACCCTCGCGCCCGACCCGGCCGGTGGCTTCCGGATCAGCAAGATCAAGCTCACGGTGCGCGGTCGTGCCTCGGGGCTGGATGCCGACGGGTTCGCCGCGGCTGCCCTCGCGGCCAAGAACGGTTGCCCGGTCAGCAAGGCCCTCACCGGGGTGGCCGAGATCGAGCTGGACGCGGCACTGGCCTGAGCGGCGCTCGCCGTCACCGCTGGGTGAACCAGCGGTGCGCGGCGGGGGTGTACATGGCCGGGATCGCGATGACGACGGCCAGGATGTGCACGGTCCGGCAGCCTGCCAGCACGGTCGAGCTGGGGGACATGCCGTCGAACAGGGTCGCGTAGTCGTCGGTCGACAACACCACGGCCAGCGGCTCGATGATCAGCGAGACCAGGCCCACTACGCCGATGCCGACGGTCAGCAGCGCACGGGCCACCCGGCTGCCGTTCAGCATGTACAGGGCCACCCCGGCGACGGCCAGGTAGATGGCGAGCCGGGGTAGCAGACCCGTTGCGGTGGCGCCGAATTCATCGCCACCACGCACGGCGCGCAACAGGCCCTCGGCGGCCCCGGCGGCGAGCGCGGTGACAAGCCCGCCGAAGGCGACATTCACGGCGCGAGGGCGAGTGCTGGAAACAAGAAAGGCAGTGCCGGTCATGACACCGACACTGCCGTTCTCAGCTGCTCGCGAGGATCACCCTGCGGTAGGAACCTTGTCCACTACCGGAGTGCTACGCCGCGAGGCGAATTCCGTGAGTGCGGCGAACGCCAGCCCCAAACTCACCCACAGCGTGGTGGTTTCGGCCAGCGAAGCCACCCGGAAGTTCCATAGGAGGGTGGCGGGGAAGTCGTCGGCCACCTCGTTCACGCCGGGCAGCAGCACGTAACCGACCGTGGTGACCACGACGAACGCGCCCACCCCGGCGATGAGTCGCAGCGTGTCCGACGCGGCGAGCGCACGGTAGGCCGCGACAGCGGCCGCGACGGCCAGCAGGCCGAGCACGACGGCCGCGACCCACAGCCAGGTGCGCTCGTTGATGGTGTCCGGATCGCCCACCGCGGGCGGGTTGGCCGGATACTTGAAGAACGGCACCGCGACGATCGCCGCCCACGCGAGAACCGCCGAGGTCAGCGACAATTGGGGCCCCGACAGGTTCGTGAACCGGCGAGCCACGTTCACCGCCGACGCGAACAACGCGCCGAACGCCATGCCCGCCAAGCCCAGCGCGAGGAACTGTCCCGCCTTCTGACCCGGCCGGCTGACCAGCGGTTCTTCCTCGTCGCCGTGGGAGTGGCCCTGCGGCTCCGCGGCTTCGTGGCCGTGCTCGGCCGGAGCGGCCGCGGCCTCTTCGATAGCGATCGCGGCGTCCACCTGGGGCTCGCCGACGAAGTAGCCCACTGTCGCGGCCAGCAGGCCGGCGATCAAGCCGGCCAGCAGGCCACGCAACAGCAGGGTCTTGAGTGATCCGATCAGTGGCACGGAACACCCAGCAGGTGACGTCCGTCGTGCATCAGCTCGTGCAGGAACATCCCGCTACGCGAGACGGCCCCCTGGTCGAAACCGACCAGGTACAGGGCGAGCAGTGCAAGCAGGACGACACCGACCGTGACGAGCACGGTTGCGAGGGTGTCGAGACCGGTAGACCGGCTGGGTGAATGCGCGATAGCCATTCGGGTCCTCCTCTAGGGATACGCGTCCCACGGTTGAAGTGTGGTGCGAAGGTGCCGGTGTCTGGCTCTCCGGCACCGGGGACCCGGTACTTGGATACAGTGGCGCGACCGCTCCGGATTCACACCGGAATTACCGCGCACCCTCGCGGATGTTCCCTCGAACTGTGACAGCCGCGAGCCACCCACGTCAATACACGCAACCGCATGTCCAGCGGAAACGCCGCTGTCAGCCCTTCGCCGGCACGTCGAGGACGACCTCGAACTCGAGCAGCGAGGCGCCCGTCGACACCGGCTTGGGACGCTCGCCGTCGCCACCGTTTCCGGCGTGCGCGGCACGGGCCGGACCGTCACGCCACGCGGCGAACGAATCCTCCGAATCCCATTGCGTCACTACGAAATACCGGTTGTCACCGGCCACGGGACGCAGCAACTGGAACCCGAGGAAACCGGGGGAGTTCTCCACCGCTCCCGCACGCGCGGCGAACCGCTTCTCCAGCTCGGGGCCCGCGCCCTCGGGAACTTCGATCGCATTGATCTTCACAACAGCCATGCGGACAGTATCGCTGCCGGCCGGCGCCGGGTGTTCGCGGCCCTGGCGGGCCTCGCCTCGGCGCGGGGACGGAGCTGGGGCAGTATCGGCGGTGTGTTGTACGACGAAGGCGGGTCCGGGGTTCCGATTCTGCTGTTGCACGGGTTGATGGGGAGCGCGCGGACGTGGGCCGATCAGGTGCCGTGGTTGCGGGAGTTCGGGCATGTCTACGCGGTGGACGCCGCCGGGCACGGCCGGCCGACGCCCGCCGAGCTCACGACGGAGGCGTTCGTGGCCGATCTGGCCGAGCGCACCGCCGCGATCACCGAGCCGATGGTGATCGTCGGGCACTCGATGGGCGCGATCCACGGGTGGGTCTTCGCGGCGACCTGGCCCGAACGGGTGCGCGCGATCGTCGTCGAGGACATCGCTCCCGATTTCACCGGCCGCACCGCCGCCCACTGGGCCGAGCTGATCCACTCCTGGCCGCAACCGTTCGCCGACGAGCAGGCGGTGCTCGACTATTTCGGTCCGGTCGCGGGCACGTATTTCCTGCGCGCGTTCACCGCCGCGTCCGACGGCTACCGGCTACACGGCGAGGTGGACACCTTCCGCGCGATTTCCGAGGAGTGGGGCACGCGCGACTTCTGGACCGAATGGAAGTCGCTGCGGGTACCCACACTGCTCATCGAAGGTGAGCACACCATCACCCCGCCGGGGCAGATGCGGACGATGGCGCAGGTGCATCCCGATGCGGAGTATGTGCGCATCGCCGAGGCGGGCCACCTCGTGCACGACGAACAACCCGAGGCATACCGCGAACACGTCGGCCGGTTCCTGGAGCGCGTCACGAGGTGAGTCGGCAGATGGTGGTCCCGATCCCCCGGCAGGTGCCGAGATCCGGCGTCACCCAGTGGGGCTTCCTTCGCCCGCGAGTGCGAACAGCCCATCGTCGGTCTGTTCGATCAGCCCGTCTACCAGCAGCGAGTCCAACGCTCGCGCACGCTGACCCGGATCGCGGGTCCATGCCAGGTCGAGGCGAATCCGCTCGACCGGGCCCGACGCGTCGCGCAGCACATCGAGCAGCCGCCCACGGGCCTGACGGTCGGTGCCCTCGTACTTCTGCACCTTCCGCACCACGTCGGCGGCCGGTTTGCCCGCCGTGACCCAGGCGCAGCTCGGCAGCGGGCAGCGGGCGCAGTCCGGGTTGCGGGCCGTGCACACCAGCGCGCCCAGTTCCATCAGGGCGGCCGAGAACCTCGCGGCCCGCGGCACCGGAACAGGGAGCAGCGCTTCGGTTTCGGCGAGATCGCGCGAGGACGGGTTGCCGGGCTCCCTGCCGTGGACCGCCCGAGCCACCACGCGTCGAACGTTCGTGTCCACCACGGGAACTCGCTGCCCATAGGCGAAACAGGCCACCGCGCGAGCGGTGTACGCGCCGATGCCGGGCAGGCTCAGCAGCACGTCGACGTCGGTGGGGACCACGTCACCGTGTTCGGTCGCCAGCACCCGCGCGCACTCGTGCAGCCGCAACGCCCGCCGCGGATATCCCAACTTGCCCCACGCCCGCAGCACCTCCGCTTGCGAGGACGCCGCCATCGCCGACGGCACCGGCCAGCGCGCCACCCATTCGCGCCAGATCGGCTCCACCCGCACCACCGGCGTCTGCTGGAGCATGATCTCGCTCATCAGGATGTGCCATGCGGTCGCGTCCGGTTCGCGCCACGGCAGCGGGCGCGCCGTGTCGTCGAACCAGTCGAGCAGGGCCTGCGCGTCGATGCTCACTGTTCCCGTTTCCTCTGAGCCAGTCTCTCTTTGCCGACGCGTAACGTGGCGGACTCGCTGGTAACCAAGGGTCTGTGCACAATGGTCGGTATGCCTG
>NZ_JBHWZY010000065.1:0-14382 GCF_042727815.1 Nocardia sp. NPDC060220 | reverse complement strand
GACCTGGGACTACCGAAGCCCGAATCCCACCCCAGAACCCGTCTCCGCCGCACACGACGGCGAACTCGGCCCAGTGATGCCGATCGGCTAGTGTCGCCTTCGTGCTCGCACCCGAACGGCGGACGCGCGCCGATATCTTCGTAGCAGTCGCGATCGCCGTCACCCTCGTGGTGGCGGCGTTCGTCGTATGGGCGCGCGCCGATGCCACCGGGACCGATTCGGTCACCGCCGCGTCGCCCGCCCCCACCATCACCGCGGCCACCCAGCTGCCCACCACCTTGCGCGAGCAGTGGCACGCCGCCGACGAGTCGAGCAGGCGCGCGCTCACGTCGGGCAATGTGGTGGTGACCGGCGATCACGGCACCGTGAGTGGGCGCGATCCGCTCACCGGCAATCAGCTGTGGTGGTATCGCCGGGATATGCCGCTGTGCGGGGTCGAGTCGCAGTTCGGGACCGTGATCGCGACCTATCGCGATCAGCGTGGGTGCAGCCAGTCCGTGATGCTCGAGGCCGATACCGGTGCGCGCCGGGTCGCGCGCAGCAGCTACATGGACGACGAGATCCGTGTCAGCGGTGACGGCACCTACCTGCTGGCGCTCGGCGCGAACCGGCTGGAGATGTGGCGTTCGGATCTGGTACGCACGCTCGAGTACGGCTACGTGGATGCCCCGGTGAATCCGAACACCCAGCCGCGCAACGGATGTGCCCTGCGGTCGGCCGCGTCGAGTTCTTCGCGACTGGCCGTGCTCGAGCGCTGCCCGGGTGACGCGACCGACCGGCTGACCGTGCTCAACCCGGCGCCGAAGGAATCGACCGCCCCCGAGGAATACGGCTCGCGGGTGCTCACCGCACCGGGTGCCGACGCGCCGCAGATGCGGGTGATCGCGGTGTCGGACAACAAGATCGCGGTCTACTACCCGCCGACGCCCGCGACCGCCACCGGCCTCGGGCTGCCGGCCAGGATCGCCGTGCACGACGGCACCGGCAACGAGATCGCGACCTACCAGCTCGCCGCCCCGTGGGACGAGCGCACCACGGTGACCCGCCTCGGCTCGGCCATCTACGTCTTCACCGGCAACAGCCTGATCGCCTTGAGCTCCAGCTCATTACAGCCGGTCTGGACGGTGCGCGACGCTCTCGGCACCCCCGCCCTGATGGCGGGCAGGCTGCTGGTCCCGGTCCCCGACGGGCAGCTCGCGGTGGACAGCGGCAACGGCGCGACCGTCGCCCAGATCCCGCTCGCGCGCACCGACTACCGCGGCGACACCATCTCCACCGCCGTCCTGGGCAACACGGTCTTCGAACGCCGCGGCGGACAGCTCTACGCGCTCGGCTGAACCCGCACTGCCATGATGGACCCATGTCCACACCCGATGCACGCCTGGTCCTGCTGCGCCACGGCGAAACCGAGTGGTCGAGTCAGCGCAAGCACACCAGCTTCACCGACTTGCCGCTGACCGAGCTGGGCGAAACCCAGGCCGTCGCGGCCGGGCTGGTGCTGAAATCCCTCGACCTGCGCGATCCGCTGTGCTTCACCAGTCCGCGCCTGCGGGCGAGACACACCGCCGAACTGGCAGGTCTGTCGCCGATCGAGGTCGACGACGATCTGGTCGAGTGGAACTACGGCGAGTACGAGGGCATCACGACCGCGCAGATCCGCGAGACCGTCCCCGGCTGGACGGTGTGGACCGCGCCCGTGCCCGGCGGGGAGACGGCCGAACAGGTGGGCGCCAGGGCCGATCGGGTACTCACCCGGGCGGAGCCGGAGCTGGCGCGGCGCGACGTGGTCCTGGTCGGTCACGGGCACTTCTCGCGGGTGCTGATCGCGCGCTGGGCGGAGTTCGCGGTGCGTGAGGGACGCCGCTTCGCGATGTCGACCGGTGCGGTGAGTGTGCTCGGCTTCGACCACGACGCCCGCTCCATCTGGGGCCACAACCTGACGACCCGCACCGAGCCGATCGAAGGAGCCCACCGATGAGCGCATTCGTCCGCCGCGCCACCCCCGCCGACGTGCCGGCGATGGTCGGGCTCGTCCACGATCTGGCCGAGTACGAGAAGGCTCCCGCCGAGTGCACGCTCACCCCGGAGCAGTTGCGGTCCGCGCTGTTCGGGCCTGCCCCCGCGCTCTTCGCGCATGTCGCCGAGAACGATGGTGACGTGGTCGGCTGTGCCATCTGGTTCCTGAACTACTCCACCTGGGACGGCGTGCACGGCATCTACCTGGAGGACCTGTACGTGCGACCCGAGACCCGCGGTACGGGGCTCGGCCGCGCCTTGATCGCGGCGCTGGCCGCCGAAGCGGTCGAACACGGCTACAGCCGGGTGTCGTGGTCGGTGCTCACCTGGAACACGCCGTCGATCGAGTTCTACCGATCTCTCGGCGCCGCACCGCAAGACGAGTGGATCGGCTATCGACTCGCCGGTGCCGAACTGTCGGCGCTGGCCGCCACCGCGAGCTGAACCGTGCGCATCGCGTTGCCCCACGATTGGCCACGGACACCCGACGAGGCGATCGCCCTCCAGGACGAACTCCGCCCTTCGGTATCCACCGAAAACCCCGCGCCGCCGCAATTTTCGACGGCGGCCGGAATTGATTCGGCGTATGCCGACGACGGCACCGTCGCGACGGCCGCGGTAATTATCGACATCGCCACCATGGAAACGGTGGAATCGGCAGTCGCACACGGCATTTCGGAATTCCCTTATGTGCCCGGGCTACTCGCGTTCCGGGAACTGCCCGCAACGGTTGCCGCATTGGAAAAGCTCACTGTCACACCGGATCTACTCGTGTGTGACGCACAGGGTGTGGCGCATCCCCGGCGTTTCGGATTGGCGTGTCACGTCGGATTACTCACCGGAATTCCGACCATCGGTGTCGCCAAATCGGTGTGGGGTGAATACCGCGCGCCGGGGCCGCGCCGCGGTGACGCCAGCGACGTGACGATCGACGGCGAGGTCGTCGGGCGCGCGCTGCGCACGCGCGACGAGGTGAAGCCACTGTTCGTCTCGGTCGGCCACCGCATCGACCTCGACACCGCCTGCGACCGGGTACTGGCCCTCACGCGGGGTTTCCGGCAACCCGAGACCACCCGCCGAGCCGACCACCTGTGCCGCCGGGCACTGCGCGCGGCCACGGCCTGACCTACGGACGCTCGTCGTCCTCGGGGATCTCGCCGTAGTCCTGAGCCATGAATCGACTCGTGGCGGGGGCGAACAGCGCGGCCAATCCGGCGACCGCCACGAGCCCGAGCAAGCTTCCCCACAGCGGCTGATGTGAGTCGGTCAGCAACGACCAGGCCACCGGCAACAGCAACACGTTCGCGATGACCGCGATGGCCCGCCCCCAGCGTTTGCCGCGCAGCAGCCCGATGCCCGCGGCGAGCACCCCGCCGAACAGCACCCCGAACCAGATCGCGGTGCCGACCCCGCTGGCCGCGGACTGATCGTGTCCGGTCAGCGCCCGCACGATCAGCACGATCGCGGTCACCACCCCGGCCAGCCCCTCCAGCGAAACCAGCCCACCGGCCACCCGCACTGTCGTCGGGATACCGGTCGACACCTGGTCGCCGCCCTCGCGCTGGTCACCGTCTGTCACGTCCTGCTCTGCCACGTGCCCAGCCTACGACGACGTGTCGTGGCGCCCGGCGCGCGCCGGGTGTTCGCCCGCGCGCACTACCCTCGGCACTGTGCGGACGTTGCTCATTGTCAATCCCAATGCCACCTCGACGACCCCGGCCACCCGGGATCTGCTCGCTCACGCCTTGGAGAGCCGAACGCAGCTGACCGTTGCGCACACCCAGCATCGCGGCCACGCGGCCGAACTGGCCCAGTGGGCATCGACGCAGGAGATGGACCTGATCGTCGTGCACGGTGGCGATGGGACGGTCAACGAGACCATCAACGGCTTCCTGCCGGTGCCCCAGGTCGGCGACGACCAGGTGTGGCGCCCACGTCTCGGGATCATCCCGGGCGGCTCGGCGAACGTCTTCGCCCGCGCGCTCGGCATCTCCCCCGATCCGGTGACAGCAACCAACCAGCTCATCGATCTGCTGGCGCGCGATGCCGACCGCCGGATCGGGCTCGGTCTCGCCGACGACCGATGGTTCACCTTCAGCGCGGGCGTCGGCCTCGACGCCGATGTGTGCGAGTCGATCGACACCGCGCGCGCCAAGGGCCGCAAGGCGACGCCCGCGCGCTATCTGCGCACCACGGTCCGGCAGTTCTTCCGGGCTCGGCGGCAGGATCCGAGCGTCACCCTCGAGGTAACAGGACGGGATCCGGTCGAGGAGGTCTATTACGCCTTCGTCACGAATTCGAGTCCGTGGACCTATCTCGAGGACCGCCCGATTCGCACGAATCCCACCACCACCTTCGAATCGGGCCTCGGCGTGTTCGCGGTGCGGTCGATGAGTGTGACCCGCACACTGCTGCTTGCGCGGCAGTTGCTGGCCGAGAATGGAAACCCCAAGTCGCCCATACTTTTCCGCGCCGACGACGTGCCGTCCGTGCGAATCGAGACGGGCCAGGAGATCGGCCTGCAAATCGATGGCGACTTCATCGGAAAACGCAAGATGGTGCATTTCACATCCGTTCCCAGCGTGCTCGACGTGGTGGCACCCAAGCCGTCCTGACCACCGGACGGCAAGAAAAATCTCCTGGTTGCGCTGCGAAAACCCGGAGACGCGAGTACAAAGGACCGGGCAGGTTCCCCTTGTGGGGGCCTAGAGCGTGATCTCCCCCACGGTGCGCCGGAGACCTATTGACATCTACGGTGATCGTGAAAGCATTCACAAGCAACCGTGCGGAAACATTCGAGTCGCACAAGTGAACGATCCACTAACTACAGGCGCCCTTTGTGGCGCCCTCGCAAAGGAGCAGAGGAATGGACTGGCGCCACAAGGCCATCTGTCGCGATGAGGACCCCGAACTGTTCTTCCCGGTGGGTAACAGTGGTCCTGCGCTCGCGCAGATTGCCGATGCCAAGCTGGTCTGCGCCCGCTGCCCCGTCACAGCCGATTGCCTGTCATGGGCCCTCAAGTCCGGACAGGATGCCGGCGTGTGGGGTGGAATGAGCGAAGACGAGCGTCGCGCGCTCAAGCGGCGCAACGCGCGCACCCGTACGCGTACCTCCGTCTGAATCGACGGACCTGGCGTTGCCGGGCCATCAGCCCCGGTCCGGTAACGCATGTGTGAGAACCCGGCACCTTCACGGTGCCGGGTTTATTGTTGCCCACCTGAGGTTTCCGTAGCCTCAGCGCCCGGAACGGCGTCCGAGCGGAACCCGCAACACCGCGTCGGTGCCCACATCGGCACCCGGATGCAAGCCGATCGAGCCACCCAGTTCCGAGGTCACCAGGGTGCGCACGATCTGCAAACCCAACCGGTCGGAACCTTCCAGACTGAACCCTGACGGCAGGCCACGGCCGTCGTCGGAGATGATCACGTCGAGCCAGCGAGCCGACCGTTCCGAGCGAATCGTCACGGTACCGTTCTCCCCCGCGTCGAAGGCGTGCTCGATCGCGTTCTGCACCAGTTCCGTCAAGACCATCACCAGCGGCGTCGCCCGTTCGGCGGAGAACACCCCGAGCGAACCCGCGCGGCGCACCTTGATCCGCGCGGTGTGCACCGTCGCCACGTCGGCCATGATCGGCAGCAGCCGGTCGATGACCTCGTCGAGGTCGACTTCCTCGTCCACCGACATCGACAGCATCTCGTGCACCGAGGCGATGGAGGTGACCCGTCGCACCGATTCCGTCAGTGCCACTTGGGCTTCCGGGTTCTCGGTGCGGCGCGCCTGTAGTCGCAGCAGCGCCGCCACGGTCTGCAGATTGTTCTTCACCCGGTGGTGGATCTCACGGATCGTGGCGTCCTTGCTCAACAGCGCGCGATCGCGCCGCTTCACCTCGGTGACATCGCGCACCAGCACCGCGGGCCCGGCCAGTTCCCCGCCCGGACGCAGCACCAGGGTGCGCAACAGCACCGTCGCCCCGCGCGCCTCGACCTCCATCCGACGCCCGGTTCGCCCGGCGAGCGCGGCCTGGATATCGGCCACCACTTCCTGGGCGTCGAACGGATCGGTGATCAGCGAGCGGGTGGTCACCGCGAGATCCTGGCCGACGAGATCGGCCTGCATCCCCATCCGGTGATACGCCGAGAGCGCGTTCGGGCTCGCGTAGACGACGATGCCGTCGGTATCGAGGCGGATGAATCCGTCGCCCGCGCGCGGGCTGGAATGCGTGGCCGCCCGATCCTCGGGCGTCGGGAAACTGCCGTCGGCGATCATCTGGCACAGATCGTCGGCGCACGACACATACGCCGTTTCGAGGGTGCTGCGGACCCGCGAGCGCGCCAGGTCGGAATCGCGGCTGAGTACGGCGATCACATCGTCGCCGCAGCGCACCGGAATCGCTTCGCGCACCGCGTGCACCGGGCTCGGGTGATAGACCCCGCTCACCTCGACCTCGGTGTCGGTGCGCACCGTGTGTCCGCTGAGCAGGGCATCGAAGACCTGCGGGAAGTCGGTGCGCGAGGCGGTGGTGTCGACCTTGTCGTCGAGATGCACGGTCGGCGCGGTCGTGGGCCGGATCTGGGCCACACACACCACATCGGAACCGTCGACGACCGGGCCCGCGCCCACCCACAGCAGCAGATCGGAGAACGAGAGGTCGGCGAGCAACTGCCAATCGCCCACCACCCGTTGCAGATGGTCCACGGCGATGCCGGGAAGGTCGGTGTGTTCGGCCAGGAGCTCGCTCAGTGTTGCCACGCTGGATCTACCGCTTCGTTGCTCGGGTGAGTTACGCGATGGTGGCGATGAGGTCGCCCGCCTGGAGAACCTGGCCCGGGCTGACGTCGACCGACGTGATGTCGCCCTCGACCTCGGTGAGCACCGGGATCTCCATCTTCATCGATTCCAGCAGCACCAGTGTCTGGTCGACCCGGACGTGTTCGCCCACGGTGACCTCGACAGCGAGCACGGTCGAGACCATCTCCGCGCGCACTTCTTCAGGCATGGCACCCCTTCGTTAGTATCCGCCGAAGCTACAGCCAACCACACGTGAAACAATGGCTCTCGACCAGACATAGAAGGGAGCTCCCATGGGTAAGCGTGGACGTAAGAAGCGCAGCCGCAAGGGCAACGCCGCAAACCACGGCAAGCGTCCTAACGCTTGAGTCGTGCCGCTGCGCACAGACGACAACAGCACGCTCTCAGAAGCTACTGAGAGCGTGCTGTTTCCGTATCCGGGCTGATCAGCCTTCGGTGGTCTCGATCCTGGTCACCGAGATCGTCCGGTGGATCTCCAGCTTCAGCCGGTCGCGCAGGCCTTCGGGAGCGTGCTCGCCACCGCATTTGCGGCTGAGCAGACCCTTGATCTTCTCCTCGATGCCATAGGCCTCGATGCACGGGCTGCAGTGGTCCATGTGCTCCTGCAAGCGCTGCCGAGTGGCCTGATCGCACTCGTTGTCGAGCATGAGCCACACATCCGCGAGGACCGCGGTGCAGTCCATGTCGAGATCGGGATCGTCACTCACTTGACTACCTCCTGGCGTTCCCCACGGTCGAATCCACGTTCGCGCGCCACATCGGCGAGCAGGCCCTTGAGCTGCTTGCGTCCACGGTGCAGCCGAGACATCACGGTACCGATGGGGGTGCCCATGATGTCGGCGATTTCCTTGTACGGGAAGCCTTCGACATCGGCGTAGTACACCGCCATCCGGAATTCCTCCGGCAGCTGCTGCAGCGCCGACTTGATCTGGTCGTCGGGCAGGGCGTCCAGCGCCTCCACCTCGGCCGAGCGCAGACCCACCGAGGAGTGCTCGGCGGTGGCCGCCAGCTGCCAGTCGGTGATCTCGTCGGTCGGGTACTGCGCGGGCTGGCGCTGCTTCTTGCGGTAGGAGTTGATGTAGGTGTTGGTCAGGATCCGGTACAGCCAGGCACGCAGATTGGTGCCTTCCCGGAACGACTTGAACCCCTGGAACGCCTTCACGAACGTCTCCTGCACCAGGTCCTCGGCATCGGCCGGGTTCCTGGTCATCCGCAGGGCGGCGCCGTAGAGCTGGTCGATCATCGGGAGCGCATCGCGCTCGAACCGGGCCGCCAGCTCGGCTTCGTCGACTTCCGTGCCGGACGCACCGTCGGACACCACGTCGTCGTCGCTCGTCACACCAATCCCTTCGATCGCCGTAGTAGCCGAATCTACCGGCACGACGGAATCGACTGGCAATCGCGCACCCCGTGGCAGGACAGGACGCTCCTCGAGCAGCAGTGTCACTATCTCTCCTTCACGTCGTCTCTGGCCGCGTTGGCTTGTCACTTGTGTGCAACATGCACCCCCGCATTCGTGTTCCCACACCGGCGGAAATCTGGTTGCCGGACCGGGCGTGGCCGCGATTAAGGTGACCGCTTATGTCGACTCCCGCGATCAAGGCCCTCAGCGGTATCGCGCACACGGTGCATTCCTATTCCCACGATCCACGCGCCGACTCCTATGGCGACGAGGCCGTCGACGCACTCGGCGACGAACTGGGAGTGCGAGCCGCGCAGATCTTCAAGACACTGGTGATCGAACTCTCATCCGGCACGCTCGCGGTGGCCGTTCTGCCGGTGCCCGCGCGGCTGTCGTTGAAGGCGGCGGCCGCCGCGCTCGGCGCGCCGAAGGCGAGCATGGCCGACAAGACCAAGGCCGAGCGCACCACCGGCTATGTGCTGGGCGGGGTTTCGCCGCTGGGTCAGCGCAAGAAGTTGCCCACTGTTGTCGACGCCTCCGCGCTCGACTGGGATCGGGTGCTGTGCAGCGCGGGCAAACGCGGGCTCGAAATCGAGTTGGCGCCCGCGGATCTGGTGCGCGCCTGCGCGGCCGTTACCGCCCCGATCACCAGCTGAGGCAATCCGGTCGGCGCCTCGTTCCGAATCACTTCGACGCATTCTGCGCCCGGTACGACCGATTCGACCCGAGGATGTGATGCGAAAATGTCCGCTCGTTCGACGATCGCCGCCCTGTCCGGTGCCCTGGTAATCACTTTCGGCGCTGCCGCTATAGCTCCGGCCACCGCGGTTCCGCAGGTGGTTCCGCCGTCGCAGGCCGAGCCCGGCGACTATCCGCTCAACGGCCAGGGCACCACGCCGAAGAGTTCGCCGAAGACCGCACCCGAGACCGACGAGAAGGCCGAGAAGGCCGAAAAGCTCGGCGGTGGGGTCGCCACCGAGGTGATCGATCTGATCACGGGAGTCATCAAGTGCGGGTTGAACATCGCCACCGATTCGGTGCCCTGCTCGCTCTGAGGAACTGCTACCCGAGGCCGGGCACGATCACAACACTGTGGTCTGCCCGGCCTTGTCGTCGCATGACCCGTCGGGCACCAGGAGTTCGGGCCCGTTGTTGCGCACATTGTTGACCAGGGTGGAGACCGGGCGCGCCACGATCGTCGCCAGCTCCGCCTGCGAGGGCGGTCGCAGCAGATCGGCGGGCGCCGGGTGATCCGGGTCGAGCCAGGCGTCCCAGTGTTCGCGCGGCATCGGCAACGGCATCCGGTCGTGGATGCCGGCCAGCTCGCCGCTCGCGTCGGTGGTCAGGATCGTGCACGACATGAGCGGCTCGGCATCGGGCAGGCTGCGGTCCCGCCAGACCGACCAGAGCCCGGCCATATAGAGCAGGGAACCGTCACTGTGCGACATATAGAAGGGCCGCTTCACCGCCTTGCCCTTGCCGGTCGGTGACGGCTCGACCAGCCACTCGTACCAGCCGTCCATCGGCACCAGACAGCGCTTGTGCTTGGCCGAATCACGGAACGAGGGCGCGGTGGTCGCCTTGTCGGCGCGCGCGTTGAACAGCGGTTTCCCCTTGGCGGGCACGCCGGGTTCGGCCGCCTTGGTCCAGTGCGGGATCAGGCCCCAGCGCATCCGCCGGATCCGCAGCCGCGGATCGTCGTCGGGTTCGCCGTGCGCGTGCCGCTCCACGACCGTGAGCACCTGCGTGGTCGGCGCGACGTTGTAGCTGACGGCGGCGTCCGGCTCGTCGAGCCCCGTCTCGTCGACAGCGTCCAGTTCGGCCGCCAACCGGCCCGGATTCGTGGTCGTCGCATATCGTCCACACATAAAGGTCAAGATACGCGCGGGCACCGACATCAGGCACCGCCGACGACGCCACCCCACGCCGAAAAAGCGCACCACCGGTGCGTCCGAACCGCACATAAGCGAAGATGGGGACGTGAGTTTCTGGCCTGCGCCCCATATCGAGGTCCCCGTCCACGCGACCGTGACCCTGCCCGGATCGAAGTCCATCACCAACCGCGCGCTCATCCTGGCCGCACTGGCCGATGGGCCGTCCACGCTCACCGGCGCCCTGCGCAGCCGCGACACCGATCTGATGATCGGGGCCCTGCGCGCCCTCGGCACCGAGATCACCGGCGACGCCGAGATCCTCGAGATCACCCCGGCGCCCCTGCGCAGTGCCGCTGTCGACTGCGGGCTGGCGGGCACCATCATGCGATTCCTGCCGCCCGCCGCCGCACTCGCCACGGGCGATGTCGCGTTCTTCGGCGACGAGCAGGCGAAGTTGCGCCCGCTGTCCACCATTCTCGACGCCCTGCGCAAGCTCGGTCTCGATGTCGACGGTGACGCGCTGCCCTTCGTCGTACACGGCACCGGCGCGCTGCGCGGCGGCACCGTCACCATCGACGCGTCGGGTTCCTCGCAGTTCGTGTCGGGGCTGCTGCTCTCGGCCGCCCGCTTCGACGAGGGCATCACCGTCCACCACGACGGCAAGGCACTGCCGTCGATGCCGCACATCGAGATGACGGTCGAGATGCTGCGCCGCGCCGATGTGGCCGTGCAGACCCCGGCCGATTCCGGCAACGCCCAGACCTGGACCGTGGCGCCCGGCCCGATCCGCGCGGTCGACTGGGACATCGAGCCCGACCTGTCCAACGCCACCCCGTTCCTGGCGGCGGCCGCGGTGACCGGCGGCGAGGTGAGCATCCCGATGTGGCCGCGCGGCACCACCCAGCCCGGTGACGTGATCCGCGAGATCCTCGTCCGGATGGGCGCCGAGGCCCGCATCTTCGACGGCATCCTCACCGTGCACGGTCCGGAACGCCTGGCGGGCATCGACATCGACCTGCACGACGTCGGCGAACTCACCCCCACCGTCGCCGCGCTGGCCGCGCTGGCCGACTCTCCCTCGCGGCTGCGTGGCATCGCCCACCTGCGCGGACACGAAACAGACCGTCTCGCAGCACTTTCCGCCGAGATCAATCGTCTCGGCGGCAATGTCACCGAGACCGAGGACGGCCTCGAGATCGTGCCCACCCCGCTGCACGGCGGACAGTGGCACTCCTACGCCGATCACCGGATGGCTACCGCCGGCGCGATTCTCGGCCTGCGCGTGCCGGGGGTGGAGATCGAGGACATCGGCACCACCGCCAAGACCCTGCCGACCTTCGTCGCACTGTGGGAGCAGATGCTGGCTCCCGCGTTATCCAGTGACGGAGTGGCGCGCTGAGCCGCCAGGGGCGATCCTCAGCCAGCTACGACGAATCCGACGTCCGGGTACGCCCGGGTAAGGCGTCGTCGCGTCCCCGCACCAAGACCCGTCCCCAGCACGCCGACGCCGAGCCCGCCATGGTGGTGGCCGTCGACCGCGGCCGCTGGGGTTGCGTGCTCGACGGGGACGCCGACCGGCGCATCGTCGCCATGCGCGCCCGCGAACTGGGCCGCACCCCGATCGTCGTGGGCGATCAGGTCGACGTGGTCGGCGACCTCACCGGCAGGCCCGACAGCCTGGCCAGGATCGTGCGGGTGAGCGAGCGCAGCACCGTGCTGCGCCGCACCGCCGACGACACCGATCCGTTCGAACGCATCGTCGTCGCCAATGCCCAGCAGTTGTTCATCGTGGTGGCGCTGGCCGATCCGCCGCCGCGCACCGGTTTCGTCGAGCGGGCGATGGTGGCCGCCTATGCCGGTGGGCTGGAACCGATTCTGGTGCTCACCAAACGCGACCTGGTCTCGGAATCCGAATTCGCCTCCGCCTTCGACGGTCTCGATCTGAAGATCCTCTACGCGGGCATCGACGACCCGATGGAGCCGGTGCTGGAGATCTTGAACGACCGGCTCACCGCACTGATCGGGCACTCCGGTGTCGGCAAGTCGACGATGGTGAATCGTCTGGTGCCCGATGCCTATCGGGCGGTGGGCGAGGTGTCCGGCGTCGGCAAGGGCAAGCACACCTCCACCCAGTCGGTGGCGCTACCGCTACCCGAAGGCGGCTGGGTGATCGACACCCCGGGCGTGCGTTCGTTCGGCCTCGCCCACATCACGCCCGACGATGTGATCGCCTCGTTCACCGACCTCGCCGGTGCCATCGAGGACTGTCCGCGCGGCTGTACCCATCTCGGGCCGCCTGCCGATCCGGAATGCGCGCTCGATCAGCTGCCCGGCACGGAACGGCGGGTCGCCGCGATTCGCACGCTGCTGACCGCCCTGATCGCCAATGATGCTTGGTAGCAACCGATTCCGTGCCGGGTGACGCTCAGAAGCTGAACGACCCCGTGTCGACCCCGCCGCCACCGCCGCCACCGTCGGTCGGCACCTCGGCCACGGTCACCGTCGCGGTGCTCGACGAACCCGCCACTCCGCTGCGCCCGGAGAAGGCCGCGCCGATGCTGTAGGCACCCGGGGCGCCCGGCGTCCAGACGATGCTCGCCTTGCCGTTCGCGCCGACCGGGATGTCGCCGAGCACGTTGTCGCCCGCCTTGAACTGGATCGTGCCGCCCGCCGCGGCCGGGGTCACGCTCGCTTCCAGCGTGACGGCCTTGCCGACCTGCGCACCCGACACCGCGGTGATGGCGGTGCTGGACACGGCGTCGCCCGACACTGTGATGGCCGGTCCCTTGGCCTGGTAGATGCCGTCGCCGAGAGACCCGCCGTAGTGCATCGAGGTCGGCAGCGGGGTGTCGCGGGCGCAGTTCACGCCGACCTTGTACTGGATCTCGAAGGTCTGCGACTTCGGCGAGATATTCGGGTACACCGGGTATTTGGTGATGCCGAACTCGGCGCGGATCCAGTCCGACGACGACGTATCGATCGAGACCGCGTCACCCGACATCTTCGCCGAGCCGGCGACCGGCGTCAGGCACGCCGGGTGCAGGTCCTTGATCGAGTAGATGTATTCCACCGGGATGCCGGTGCGTTCGAACTTCGTGGTCACGGTGACCGTGTCGCCGACCACCGGGTTGGTGTTCGATACCGTTCGGGTGAAATGGCTGTTGCCGTCATCCCAGGTGATCGATCCCGGAGCGGCTACGGCCGAGCCGGGAAACGCCGTCATCGCCAGCCCCGCCGCGGCGGCGAAAACGGCCGCGCGCTGCACTCTTCTGTCCACCATCATCTGTCTCCAACTACGTGCCGGACGCCCTCGACGTCGTCGAGGCGCTGATACGCCCGAGTGGCGAGCAGTAGATCACGCCATGGTCCCCGGCGGATCCAAATCCGAAATAGATCTCGTTCAGATTTCGAATTCGACTCGCGTTCGCTCGCGTTCACAACCACGACACTGTCCGCCGGTACCGTCATCCCCATGAAGCCACCGGCGATCGGTTACCTGCGCCGCGACATCTCGGGTGTCGCCCAGTCCTGGGACGAAACGCAGATCCGTTCCCTAGCCGAACGCCTGGGCTACCGCTTCACCAAGACCGTCGTCTTCAGTGACCGCACCGCCGACCCGATCGGCCGCCTGCTCGACGTGGTCACCACCACCGAAGCCGCCGCGATCGTCACCCCCAGCCTCACCCACCTCGGCTCCGACCTCCCCCACCGCATCGTCGCCGCCTGCGACATCATCACCGTCACCCCCGAGATCACCCACACGAGAACCCTCCCCGCCCTCCCTGCCTGAGCCGGCGAGGCGCCCAGCGAACTCGCTGGGCCCCGAGGCTATTTCGCGGACGCGGAGTGAATACGGCTCCCGGAACACGACTATCGGGGTGTCGTGCGGGAAAATGAGGGGGTGACCACCGAGAACGAGCGTCCTGGACCGCCGGCTATGAGCCCGAGCATTTTGGTGATCACGATGTCGCGGCGGGTGGAGGCGGCGTTGGGGGTCGAGTTGGGGGCGCTGGATTTGACGGTGGCCCGGCTGGGGTTGCTCGGGCATATCAATGGGGTGCCCGGGGCCTCGTTCAGCGAGTTGGCGCGGATGTCGGGGACGAGCGTGCAGAGTGTGCACGCCGCGGTAAAGGGGCTGGTGGGGGCGGGATTGGTGCAGGATCGGACGGCGCGGGCGGGGTCGGCGTCGGCGATCGAGCTGACGGAGGCGGGCGCGGGGCTGCTCGCGCAGGCGCGTCAAGCGGTGGCGCGGGTGGACACCCAGCTGTTCGGGGCGGAAT
>NZ_JBHWZY010000064.1:0-14450 GCF_042727815.1 Nocardia sp. NPDC060220 | reverse complement strand
CTCCAGCAGTGGTCCGGACAGCTCGCGGATCGCGGCGCCGGAAATGCCGTGCTCACGCAACTTCTCGGGCAGAAACGTTCGGCTGTCCGGTTCGGCGAGGCGATAGCCGTACGTGGGGATGCTGTGGGCAAGGGAAAGCGCGGTGAGGGTGAAACCGTTGCCCTGCAATGTCTCGCCGGGGCCGCTCACCGGGTGCTCGATCAGCGTGGGAGAGCCGTAGTAGCTCGTCGCATACCGCAACCGGTCCCAGTACTCGGCGTTCTCGCCGGGGTAGACGGCGTGCACCCCGTGGGGCACCCCGTCGCGTCCGAGCCGCTGCACGATGCCTGGAACGCCCAGCGAGTGGTCACCATGAAAATGGGTGATACACAACCAATTCAGTTCGGTCGCGGAGGCGCCCGCGTGCGCCATCTGACGTTGCGTGCCCTCGCCGGGATCGAACAGCACGCCCTGCCCGTCCCAGCGCAGCAGGTAGCCGTTGTGGTTGCGACGGCGGGTGGGCACAGCCCCGGCTGTGCCGAGGACGACGAGTTCTCGTGTCGACATCGACCCATCCTGGCGGGTCGCCGGGTCGGTGTCACGTCGATTCGAATGTCGGACGCGACGAGCGGGTGCGCGGAGGAAGGTGATGGTGAGATGGACCGAGTGCGTGCCGCCCGCCGAGGCCCGTACCGATGACACAGCTTCCGGAGGACGACGATGGATCTGTTCGACTACGACGCCGAACTACGTCTGCACACTGCTCACTTCTTCGCGGCCGCGAGGGTCGGAGCCGGTGATCGCGTGCTCGACATCGGTTGTGGCACAGGACAGACCACGCGCGAGGCGGCTCGCGCGGCCGTCGACGGGAGTGCGGTGGGGGTCGACATCTCGGAGGTGATGCTCGAACAGGCCCGTCGCATCAGCGCCGACGAAGGGCCGTCGAATGTCAGTTTCGAGCTGGCCGATGCGCAGGAGAACACCTTTCCGCCCCTGTACTTCGACCTCTGTATCAGCAGGTTCGGGGTGATGTTCTTCGCTGATCCGGGCGCCGCGTTCACCAACATCGCACGCACATTGCGTCCGGGCGGTCGTCTCGCGTGGCTGGTCTGGCAAGGCCACGACCGCAACGAATGGGCGACGGTGTTCAGCGACGTCCTCGCCGCGTCGATCGCCACGCCGGGCCGCGGACCGTTCTCGCTCGCCGATCCGGACTTCACCGAGTCCCTGTTGGTAGCAGCGGGTTTCACCGACATCGCGTTCACTGAGATCGACGAGCCCGTCTACTACGGTCCTGACACTGCGGCCGCCTACGACAACCTGCTGCACTTGACCGGGTTCACGGCCTTCCTCTCCGCACTCGAACCCGCGAAAGCCGAACAGGCCCGTGCGCGGTTGCGCGAGGTTCTGGCCGACCACGAGACCGAAACCGGCGTGTATTTCGACTCACGGTCTTGGCTGATCAGCGCTCGTCGTCCTTGACCGGCGTGGCATGGAAGGCCGCGTATCCGCCGACTCGATCGGCATTCCGATCCACGCAGCGCCCACGACGGTGAGGCTGCCGCCGTGCGCGTCCTCCCGAAACCCTGCGCTGCCGGTCGTGACCGAGTCACCAGCGTGCGGATGTGCGGTACCACCAGATGTCGGCCACCAGGTAGTAGGCCGTGGTCACGATGAGTGTTCCGAAGAGTAGGTACATCCCCAGTTCCCCCTGCCAAGTACTGATCTCCTCACCAGAGTCCATGCTCAACAGGGTCCAGATGAGAACGTGAACGGCGATCACCAGCCAGCACAGTACCCAGTCGCGACGTCGGCCGGTGACAAGCGCCAGTCGCAAGAGCAGCCCCCATGCCAGGAAGCCGAAGCTCAGGCAGGCCAGCGCGACCATGACAACGCGGAGCCCGACGCGGGCGGCGACGCCGGAGGAGCCCCCGACCGATGAATTCTCGACCTGCGGGACCGGCTCTGGTCGGGGCGGGATGAACGCGCCCTCGGACAACGATCCAGGACACAGTATCGGCGCGGTATCGCGGGTACTCGCGCGTTCCTGTTCAGCGGTGATCGGAAGCCCGTGCCACGGTTGGCCACACCAGCTGTGCGGACATTCGATGTCGAATCCCGTGTGCGCGCCTCCCCGGTCGAGTTGCTCATCGACCAGCAGATCGATCGCGTCGGCAACCCGATTGATGTCGGCGACCGCGCGGTAGCGGGCTTGCCATACGCTCCTGCCCAAAATGACAGCCGAATGCCCGGCCTGCGTGAAGTGTCTCAGGAAGGTGTCGGCTCGCTCGAGATCCATGAAGACCACACCCCAGCCGGCGGTCTCCGCATCGAAGTCCTCGGCCATGAATCCGACTGCGGCGACGCCCTCTTCGAGGCAACGCGCACCCAATTCCGTCGCCAAGTCATCACAATCGCCCTCGGCGATCGCCGCGTCGACCCAATCCCATGTCAGGCGTTGCGGAAAGGACGGCGTCGATTCCAGGTCAGCCCGAAGCGAGTCGACCGTCAGTTCGCATTCCCCGTCGATCCAAGCCAGGATGCCGACGCCCTCGATCGCGGCGAGGAGCTCACACAAGACCTCGTCGCGATCTTTGCCGACGGACCTCCAGGCAGTGGCCGCCACCGCCGGATCGAGTGTCAACGTCTGCACCGCCGCCACCAGTGGCATGAGTTCCGCTTCATCACAAAGATTCTCGGGCTGATCCATCCACGCGGGCGCTGGGGCCGAATCCGATTCCTCCAACCACACCACCCACGCGCCGAACATCCACAGCGCTGCGGCACCGGATAGTTCCACCCAGGCTCCGGCGATCCCCTCCTGCTCGACGCCATCCCACGCGAACAACAGCAGCACAGTTGCAACCATCACCAATATCGAGCCCACTGTCGCTCCTCCCACCCACGCGATGGGACAAGCCTAAATTCCGGCACCGACATTCGGACCGTCCATGGTTACACGGTTCCCGGCTGCGGCGCCGGGCATCAGGGCATCGTGCTGAGCGGCAGGTGTGGCCAGTGGGACAGGTCGGTGAGCATGCGGCGGTCGTGGATGGCGATGACGATGGATGCGGGGGGTGGTCGAGACGGCGGTGGTGAGGTCGTCGGCCAGGGATATCGACATGGTCTTCGAGATCGGACCGACGTCGCTTCAGTGCCTGTACCAGTCCGGGTGACCGCGACCGGCGTTGATGTTTGCCGTGTCCTTATTCGAACGATACCGAGGTGCGTGTAGGTTGCCGACGAGTTTTCGGGACGGGTGAATCCTTTCGGGGCGCCGGTGCCTCTTATGTGTGTCGCGACGGACGTCGGGACAGGACACGGAGGTTTGTTGTGGTCATCGGTATCGGTGTTGTCGTCGGTCTGGTGTTGCTCTGCACGTGCATGGTGGTCGTGAAGCGCAAACGAGCTGGGCGTGGGTGAGTCGCGGTGGCCCGATGAGCGATTGATCGTCGCCGCGCAGGGTGGTGACGTGGATTCGATCGCGGCGCTGGTGGCGGGTTCGCATCCACATATCCAGCGCTTCGCCCGTTCCTTGTGCGCCACACCGGAAGACGCCGAGGATGCGGCGCAGGAGGCGCTGATCATCCTGTATCGCAAGATCGGGATGTTGCGGGCCTCGGGTGCGCTGGCATCGTGGATGTTCCGGATCGTTCGCAACGAGTGCCTGCGTCGGGCGCGGACGGGTCTACCGGGACGAGCCCTCGTGCAGGACACCATCGCGGCTGCTTCGGCCGAGGACGAAGTACTGCGACGTCTGGAAGCGGGCAGGGTGGCGGCCGCGGTCGCCGATCTGCCCGCCGACCAACGCAGCGTGCTGATCATGCGCGACATCCAGGGCTACAGCGGGCGGATGGTCGCCGATGCGCTCGGGCTCAGTACGGCGGCGATGAAATCACGGCTGCACCGGGCCCGGGCGACAGTTCAACACGCGCTACAGGCCACGCCTGATGAGGCTGCCGGAGGAAATGATGAGCGATGATTTCGCGAGTAAGTCCATGGTCGAACACCTGGTGCGCGGCGGGGTGGGGTTCGGCGCGCTGATCGGGTCGGTGGCGCTGATCCCGGTGGTCGGGCCGATCAGCTTGTTGCTGCTGCCCGTGGGTTTGATCGCACTGCGCGGGTGTCCGACGTGCTGGGCGATCGGACTGATGCAGACCCTCTCGCGGGGTCGGCTCCAGCGCTCCTGTGAGGGCGGCCAGTGCACGCTGACCGTCAGCGACACCCACCGAGTCGCTCCCTAGGAGCTGACGGCTTCGAGCGGTCGCCGATCCGGCCGACCGCTCGAAGCAGCTCACGCCGCGTCGAGCAGGGGCAGGCACGGTGCGAGTCCGTCGATCTCGACGGTTGTTCGCTGCAGGCTCTCCCATTTCGCGCGCGAGAGACGTACTCGGCGCTGGACGGTGGCCTTCCCGCGCACAGTGAGGCGCCGGATCCCGTCCGGCTCGTAGCCGAGCTTCTCGGAGACTCGCAACGATGGCGAGTTGTCGGCGAAGGCGCCGGATGTTGCGTCGGTGGCTTCGAGCCCTGCGAAGGCCAGGTGGAGGACCGCTGCGCGCATTTCGGTGCCGATGCCTCGCCCTTGATGTCGAAGACCGATCCAGGAGCCGGTGTCGACCTCACGCAACGTCGCGTAGTCGCGGGCGGCGATCGCCTGCTGTCCGACGATTCGGCCGTGCTCGAAGACCGCGAGGTTCAGCGTCCAGTTGCCGGGGGACCAGTTGCCGAGTCGGAGCCAGTGGTATTGGACCACCGAGCGTGCTCGTTCGCGGGGAGGAAGGTCGGTCCACGGGACGGCGAACGGCATGCGGTCAGGGTCGTGGACGCCGTCGGCCGCGAGCTCGGCCAGCTCGGCGAGCTCGGCATCCGAGGGCAAGCGCAGTTCCAGGCGGGGTGTGGACAGTCGCAGTCCGAACAGCGGCCAGTGATCGGTGAGCATGAGTCATTCTGCGGGGCGGACCCGCCCCTTCTCACCTCATTTTCAATGGCAGTGAATCCCCAGCGCCGCAGGCGAACCGAGAGTACGAACCCCTGTCCGGACCGAGCGCGGCTTCCGTGTGATCTCCGGGTGTGGTCCAGGGTTGTTCCGGATGTGTGGACGGTGGGGGATTCCTAGGGTCGGATGATGCGCAGATTCTCGATCGTTGCCGCGATGGCGGTTGTCGTCTCCTTGGTGGGGTGTGCGAGTCCGGCGGACGGTCCCGAGGTCTCGCCCTCCGAGAACCGCGCGGAATCGTCCGGCCGGGTGCAGCGGGTGCGCGACGACATCGACGCGGCAGTGGCTTCGGGGGTGTCGGGGGTGATCGCGACACTCACCGAGAACGGCAAGACCACCACGTTGGCCGCCGGTGTCGGCGATCAGGCCACCGGGGTGCCGATTCCGGTCGAGCCGCCGCAGCGGGTTCGGGTCGGCAGCGTGTCGAAATCCTTTGTCGCGGCGATCGTGCTGCAACTCGTGGCCGAAGGGCGAATACAACTCGACGAGCCGATCGAAACCTATCTGCCCGGCTCGATCGTCGGTGACGGCGTCGACGGACGGGCCATCACGGTGCGTCAGATCCTGCAGCACCGCAGCGGGTTACCGGAGTTCGCCGACGCACCGGAGATCGACGAATACCGCGCCGCTCTCGACCATCGGACGTTCACACCCGCCGAACAGCTCGCCATCGCCTTGCGGCGGCCGGCGAAGTTCGCACCGGGTGCCCGCTTCACCTACACGAACACGAACTATCTGGTTGCCGCGATGCTCGTCGAGCGCGTCACCGGACGCCCCTATGCGGATACCTTGCAGGACAGGATCATTCGCCCGCTGGGTTTGACCGGCACCTACCTGCCCGCTACCGGCGAGCACGATATCCGCGGTCCGCACCCGCACGGCTACGCGCCGATCGACGGCACCCGCACCGATGTGACCCGGATCGAGCCCTCGGTGCCGTGGGCGGCAGGCGCGCTGGTCTCCACCGGCGAGGACCTCAACCGATACTTCCTCGACCTGGTGGCGGGAAAGGTGGTGGCGGAACCGGAACTGCAGCAGATGCTCGCCACCTTGCCGACCGGCGTGGACAGCATGCCCGAATACGGTCTCGGCGTGATGTCGGCCGAACTGTCCTGCGGCACCCGCTATATCGGGCACACCGGCGGAATCACCGGGTACGCCACCTTCGCCGGCGCCACCACCGACGGGCGGGCCGCCACGATCGTCTGGACCGAGCCGCCCAGCGAACAGCCGGACATGACGGCGATCCTGACCCGCGCCCTGTGCCCCTGACTCGGCTAACCCCCGAACAGCAGATACAGCCCGGTGAACGTGAATCCGACCATGGTCAGCATCAATGCCAGCTGGCCGGTCAGCCGGTGACGCGGTGGGAGAAGAACTAGGCAGCGATCGTGCGCGGCGGCGACACCGAGGATGTGGCCGATCAGGACAGCGAGCACTTTGCAGGTGGCGAGCACACTCGGATGACTCGACAGCACGTAGGCGACGTCTCGATCGGCCAGGCCCGCGATGTTCCATCCACGGTCGAGTGGGTCCGCGAACAGCAGTACTGTCGCCTGCCCCTTCTCGAGGAGGAACGTGAGGTAATGGGCGATCAGATAGCCCGCCACGATCGGGGTGAGACTGAGTGCCAGCCGCCGCGGCAGCAGCGCTCGATCGGCGTGGGAGAGGCCGCCGGTGGCGCGCGCGGCGACGGAGAACAACCCGCCCACCACCCCGATGAAGACCAGCAGTCCGGCCGTGCGCACCAGTGTCGCGTCGACGACCGGAGCCAGATCGTCGACCAGTTCGCGCCACCGCGGAAAAGCGGAGAAGCTGTCGAAGGCGGTGGATCCGAGCAGCGTCGCCGCGACCGCGACAGATCCGGCGAGTCCGGGAGTCCCCGCGAGATTGTTCAGCGGCATCCGCAACACCGGCTGCCCGGCGTGGTCGCGGCCGTAGGCGCTCAGGTGCGCCAGCAGCGTGCTGTACACCTCGAGCGGATCGGCCCGCTCTGCCCAGACGGTGCCGAACAGCGTGAGACCGATCGTGGTCACGACCAGATAGCCGAGCAGCCAGGTGAGCACCGAGCTCACCGACCCCGGTGCGCGCCAAGCCAATTCCAGCCACACGAAGGAGAACAGGCCCGCGGCGGCCGGGAGGTAGCCCCACTCCTCGCGATAGCGGAGAAGTCCCTGCTCCGGCGGGCGCCGCAGCAGGAGGCAGCCGAATCGATGGATCGCCCGGACCGGCGAAACGACCTTCCAGACCGGTCCGATCAGCAGGGACGCCACCATCACCCCGACCCAGACGCCGATGTAGAGCACTCCTGGCACCGGATTCAGGGCCGGATCCGAGGAGCCGAACACCGCGATGACGAGCACGCAGACGGTGACCACCACGCTCGCCACGGCGATGACCGTCCGCGTCGCGCGGGCGTCGATCATTCGGCGAACCGGCATGGGCAGCGGGAATCCCGGTGAGTCGGGGTCGAGCCGGGGTCGACGCCAGGCGAGGAACAGCAGGGCGAACGAGAAGGTGAGCGCCCACGCCGCGCCGATCAACGCGTAGGTGAGCGGAATCGGCAGGTCAGCGGCGCCGTTGAGGCCGTGGGCGAGGGAGTTCACTGCCGGACCAGCAGCGTCGTCACCGTCCGTCCGAGGTGGTGCAGTTCGATCTCCACCCGGCCCGGCACCGTCACGGTGAAGTCGAACTGCTGGCCGGACGCCGCGGCGACGGGAAAGGTGTGCGCGGGGGCCGAGTGGACATGCAGTTCGTCGGTGGCGTCACTGTCGACCCGCAGCACGATGCGTTGCCCGGCCGTGGCTTCGGTGCGCGTATTGGCCGGGGACACCGCGCCGTTCGCGATCCGGATGTCGATGATGCGGGCCGTGCTCGCGGGCTCGCCGGCCGGCTCGGACTCCGCACCCGATGAGCAGCCCACCAGCAGCGAACCCGCGGCGACCGTGACAAAGCCGTACCGGAGCCGACGAGGGGTCACGGATTCTCCTCGGTGCGGTCGATCGGCACGGATTGTGCTCGTGCGTCCTCGTTTTCGCGCTTCTCCGCGCGCCGGTCACGCATCGCGATGAACAGCACCAGGCCGACCAGTGCCACCGCGGGCAGGAAGGCCGGGATCGCCAGCAGGAGGGAGTGGTCGGCGAGGATGTCGACGTTCTCCTTGCCGATCATGGTCCGACCGTCGCCCGCTGGTCCGGTGTGCTGCCCGCCGCCAGATACCGGTCGTTGACGCGGGCCGCACCCCACGCCATCGCCGCGATCAAGGCCAGGCTGCACGCCAGCACCACCAGGCCCGCCAGCCCGATCAGCCAGGACGGATGATCGAAGGACCGCTCGCGCTGCAGGACCGAGATCTCCTCGACGAACGGCCGCGTGAAGCTCGCGGGCGCGGGCACCTCCGCGGCGCCGATGCCGCGATCGAGCGGCATGAAGATCGGGAGCGCGGATTGCATGCGCCCGTCCTGCAGTCGCAGCAGTGTCTTCCAGGTGCCGTGCACGGGTACGGGCCGGGTGGAGACGAAGTGATCGTCGGCGACGCGACGCAGCTTGTCCACGACTAGGCCGTGGCCGGGGCTGTCGTCGCCGGTACCGCCCTGCCAGGCCAGGATCTCCACCCACTCCGGATCGGAACCGATGAGATCGCCGGGGGAGAGCCGGATGTCGGCGGTGACCATCCGCCCACCCTGCTCGGGATCGGCGTCGGTCAGCGCGACTGTCGCCGACGCGTTCTCCGGTACCCGGATGATCAGCCCGTTCGCGGTCGCCGCTGCCGCGATCACCACCGCGGCGACCACGAGTCCACGCCGCACCGCAGGTCTGGGCAGTGCCTCGCCGCGCAAGACGGTGCCGAGCATCGCGCCGATCACACCGCCCGCCACACCGACCGGCACCGCCATCGCGAGCAGTTCCAGCCACATCCCGCCGACCCAGGGATTGACGAACATCCGCTCGATCCACAGCGATTCGAGCCAGATGCCCACCGTCGCCACACCGAGCCCGGTGAGCGCACCCCACCAGAGCGGTCGGCGAATCAGCGGAACAAGGGCGAGCAGTTCGACCACGATCGCGGCACCGAGGTAGAGCGGGAACACATTGCGTGGCGCCTCGAATCCGGTGCCGACGAGGACCGCCACGATGGACCGCACGCAGAAGGCGAAGGCCACGAGCAGCAGTGTGCTGAGTGGGCCGAGCGTCAACCGCGCCGAGATCAGCGCGATCGTGGCGGCGAAGACGATCAACATCGGTTGCAGCACCAGCCGGAACTGTTCGACGCCGAAGTCGAACTCCACCTGGAACACCGACAGCCCGATCACCAGGCCGCCGAAAGCGAAGGCCTGGATCGCCCACAGCATCCGCCCGTCGGTCCGTTCGGGGTCGGGCCGGTTGTAGCGGCCCTCGAGTTCGAGCAGGAGCACCCCGATCAGCGACAGACCGGCGCCGCCGATGAGCATGAGGTGGGTGGGTCCCCAGAGCGTGACGTCCTGGCCGAACAGCCGGTGCCAGATGTCGTCGAGCGGGAAACCGATCAGCGCGTACAGACCGGCACCGGCGATCAAGATGCCGCCCACGGGGGCGTACCAGTCGCGGGTGATCTTCACCGCGGCCCTGCCCGGCTTCTCGTCGAGCGGCAGGATGATCGCGAGCATGCCCGCCATGAAGAGGAAGAACAGGCCGACGAGGATGAAATAGTGCGCCGGGTTGGCGAGCGGCCCGTCGTCGCGGCCCTTGCCGACATGCAGGCTCACGTCCCAGATGAAGCCGAGAAACGCGGTCAGGATGGTCGCGAGGAACATCGCGATCGGCAGCGCTACCCAGCCGGGACGGTTCATGAGGCGGCCGCTGAAGTCGGCCAGCCGTTGCAGCCAGGTGATGCGTCGCGTCCGGTGCAGGTAGGCCACCCACAGCAGCACCGCGCCGACCACCGCGGCAGCTCCGGTCATCAGCGCCACCTGATCGAGGGCAGCGCCACCGCCCTCGGTGCCCGGGGCGGCCAGGATCGTCGACGGATCGCTCAACACTGTGGCCACGGCAGTCCTCCGATATGTCGAAGCGCCCGGTCTGCGGGGTAACGAACAGTATCCCGAATTCCGCGCTACACCGATACCCCGCGCGGGGGTCGCGGTCGAGCGCTCAGCCGCGCGAGGTGTCTACCCGGCCGGACGCAGCTGCTCCCGGTACTGCTCGCCCCAGGTCTCCATCAGCTCGATGATCGGGACGAGACCGCGGCCGAACTCGGTCAGCTCGTACTCGACCCGGGGCGGGACCTCCGGATACACGGTGCGGGTGAGCACGCCGTCGCGCTCGAGTTCGCGCAGCTGCGCGGTCAGCATTCGCTGGGTCACGTGCGTCATGGCGCGGCGCATCTCGGTGAACCGGGCCGTACCCTCGCTCAGCTGGAAGATGATCATGCCCTTCCATTTGCCGCCGATCACATCGAGGGTGACCTCGACCGGGCAGTCGAAATCGAGATCCTGCTTACGTTTGGCCATACACATCCTCGTCTCACCGGCAAAGGTATGAAAAAGGGTACTGGGTAACAGAAATGTGCGTTCTTACGCGGATATTCCCTGTCGGGCAGGCTCGATCCAGCAAGCAGATTCGGTCCCGACAGGAGTTTCAGAGATGGCCCAGCTACTTCAGCTCGATGCCAGCCCGCGCCGATCGCGCTCCCACACCCGCACGCTGGTCGGGGAGTTCGTCGCGCGGTGGAGCGAGGGCAGGCCCGGTGACACGGTGATCCGCCGCGACCTCGGCCACGAACCGCCTCCGCACCTCACCGAGGAGTGGATCGCCGCCGCCTTCACCCCATCGGAGGCGCGCACCCCGCAGATGCGCGACACCCTCGCCTACAGCGACCAGCTGGTGGACGAGCTGTTCGCCTCCGACGTGCTGGTACTCGGAGTCCCCATGTACAACTTCGGGGTACCGGCCATGCTGAAGGCCTACATCGACCAGATCGTCCGGGTCGGGCGCACCTTCTCCTTCGATCCCGAGGCCGCGGCTCCGTACACACCACTCACCTCCGGAAAGCGCGCCTTCGTCATCGTCGGCACCGGCGACGCCGGCTACGAGACGGGCGGTCCGCTAGCGAGCATGAACCACGTGGAGCCGTACCTGCGCACGGCTCTGGGTTTCATCGGCATCGATGAGGTCGAGTTCGTGTACACCGGCAACGACGAATTCGGCGGGGAGCGCCTCCAACGGTCCCTCGAACGCGCCCGCGACCGGGTAGCCGACCTGACTCTCGAGCGTGAAGTTGTCGATATGGCGGGCTGAGCAGCGGCTATGACGCCGAAACCCCGGACATGGCCCGGGGTTTCGGTAGCCGACCTGAGTGATTCAGGGTCAGCGAGTGGCGATGATCGCCGAACCATGGCCGAAGAGACCTTGATTCACCGCGATGCCCGCGCGGGCGTTGTCCACCTGGCGGCCGTCGGCCCGGCCGCGCAACTGCCAGGTGAGCTCGCAGACCTGGGAGATGGCCTGTGCGGGGATGGCCTCGCCGAAGCAGGCGAGTCCGCCGCTGGGGTTCACCGGTACCCGTCCGCCCAATGTCGTTGCGCCACTGCGCAGCAGAGCCTCCGCTGCACCCGTCTCGCAGAGCCCGATGTCCTCGTACCAGTCCAGTTCCAGCGCGGTGGAGAGGTCGTAGACTTCCGCGAAGGACAGGTCGGCGGGACCGATTCCGGCCTCTTCGTAGGCGGCGTGCGCGATGGCGGACCGGAAGGTGCGTGACGGGGGCTCGACGGCCACGGCGGAATCCGTCGAGAAATCCGGCAGATCGAGCACGGTCTTCGGGAACGTCGGCGTCACCGTCGACAGCGCGGAGATGCGCACCGGATCGGCGATGCCGTGGCGGCGTGCGTAGTCCATCGACGTCAGCACCAGCGCGGCCCCGCCGTCGCTGGTCGCGCAGATGTCGAGCAGCCGCAACGGATCCGACACGATCGCCGAAGCGGAGATCTCCTCGACCGAGACTTCCTTGCGGTAGCGGGCATTCGGGTTGTTCAGGCCGTGCCGGGAGTTCTTCACCTTCACCGCGGCGAAGTCGTCGAGAGTGGCGCCGTGCAACGCCATGCGGCGGCGGGCGTAGAGCGCGAAATAGATCGGGTTGGTGGCGCCGAGCAGATGGAAGCGCAACCAGTCGGGGTCGTCGCGGCGCTCGCCACCGACCGGCTGGAAGAAGCCCTTCGGCGTGGTGTCCGCGCCGACCACCAGCGCCACCTCGCACAGCCCGGCCAGGATCTGGGCGCGCGCGTTGGCGATGGCCTGCGCACCGGAGGCGCAGGCGGCGTAGCTGCTCGAGATCTGCGCACCCGACCAGCCGAGCGCCTGCGCGAAAGTCGCGCCCGAGACGAAGCCGGGATAGCCGTTGCGGATGGTGTCGGCGCCGGCGATGTAGCCGACGTCGCGGTGGTTCAGCCCGGCGTCGGCCAGCGCCGCACGCGCGGCCACCAGACCGTATTCGACGAAGTTGCGCCCCCACTTGCCCCACGGGTGCATGCCCGCGCCGAGGACGGCGATGTCGCGATCATTCGTGTCAGTCATTGACCGGCCTCCACATCCACACCGTGTGCTCTGCGTCTTCGTCCTCGTACAGCGTCCCGACGGTCAATTCGACCGGCATGCCGACGGCCAGATCATCGACGGTGAGACCGCGCACGACCTGCCCGAGAATCACCATCTGCTCGACCTCGAGCTCCACCGCAGCGACGACATAGGGCACGAAGGGATCGGCCGAGACGTAGGGCGCGGGCGGCTTGTACCGGGCGTCGGCGTACGACCAGATCCGGCCGCGCGTGGAGAACAGGTACTCGACGAGCTCGGAGCCGTCGTGGGTACCTGTGCACTGGGGGTTGCGGCAGGCGAGTGTGTTCTTCGGGAAGTACGGCGTGCCGCAGTCGTTGCAGCGAGTTCCTTTGAGGCGTACCTGGCCGTCGTCCGCAGTGAACCAGTCTGCCACGGCGGGGCGTTGTTCTTTCTGCACGTGGCCGACGGTATAGGAACACGTTCTACTTTGGGGCGGAATTCCGTTCCAGCGCTGCTCGGGCGCGGGTACGGTGAGCGGATCGAGGATGCGATGACATCGATCTGGAGTACCGCGCGATGGGCACCAAAGCTATTGACCCGCAGTCGATCCGCAACGTCACGATCATCGGCGATGCCGAGGAGACGGCGCGAGTGGTTCATCGCCTGCGCCGATGTTTCGGCGACACCGAGAACACGGTCCACTGGTCGATGGACGGTATCGAGCACACGATTCGTGTCACCGAACTGTCGAGCGACGCGCTCATCGCCGACTTGGAGCGATCCATTCGCGTCGCCGACGGGGTCATCGTGGTCGTGAACGCCGCCGCGCACGCCACCCCGCGACTCGAAACCATGTTGCGCGTCGCCGACGATCATCAGGTCGCCCGCCTGTGCTTGGTCGGAGGCCTCGATCAACCCACCGCCGACTTCGACCGCTGTGTCCGCACGATCGCCGACGCTCGCGGGGCGGTGCCGTTGGCCCTCCAGGTCCCCGTCGGCGCCGGTGTCGGCTTCGACGTCGTCGACCTGGTCTCGCTACCGGCCCTCGAACGTGCGGCAACCGAAACCCTGGGAAGCCGAAGGCAACTCGCTGAGCGGTGGTATCGCGTACTCAGGGCGACCCTGACCGAACACCGCGCGGACTCGCTCACCGTTGGAGACCTGCACACCCGCATCCGCCGCCGCACCCGCAACGGCGACATCGTGCCCATTCTGTGCGCCACACCCCTCGCACGCGACGACATCGCCCCCCTCCTGGACGCCGTCGTCCGCTACCTGCCATCGCCCCTGTACGTCTGTCAGCCGGAGCACGCCCTCGACTACTGACCGCCACGTTCGGGCCTGATCGGGACTCGCTCGGCGGTGGTGTGCCCAGTCGTGTCGTCCAGCCGACGAAGTGCATAATCGAACGTATGTGCGACTCGATTCGGCTCTACCTGCGCAATGGACGCTGGACGGAACCTGCGCCGCGCTTCTGCCCCAACGGACACCGGCTCGGGGCAGGCCGGTCGCTCGTCAGCGTGTTGCCCTGTGTCCGGATCGGCGGACACCACCGAACGCACACCTGCCTGGCCTGCGCCACGACCATCTACTGCCCGCCGATCCACAACGACTGCGAGCACTAGCTCTGCACCGGCCGAAATCCTCCGCCGCCGAAGCCTGACAAGGCCGTGTCCGATCATCACTCGACGAGAAGGCCCCTTGCCGCTACGCGGTGATCTCGCCGATCTACAGAGGGATGACGATGGGCCCGCAGGAGTTGGCGCCGACGGCACATCCGATCGCGGTGAGCACGGACTGCACCAGGGAGGAAGAGCCGGTGCCCGACGAGTCGCTACCCGAACCCAGCGGGGCTTCCGCAGTGGCGGGCCCGGCGGCGGTGATCAGTCCGGCGGTGATGGCGAGGGCCGCGGTGCCGGTGCGCAATGCCCGACTGGTGAGAGTC
>NZ_JBHWZY010000063.1:0-14642 GCF_042727815.1 Nocardia sp. NPDC060220 | reverse complement strand
GGTCAAGCCGTACTCCGCGCCGGCATCGATCCTCAACGGCGCGATCACCGCCGAACGCCGGATAGCCACCCAGTCGTTCGATCTGGCCCGCATCACCGCGCTCGCTCAGCGATGCGGGGGAACGATCAACGACGTCATCCTCGCGATCTGCGCGGGCGGCCTGCGCCGCTACCTCGCCGAGATCGACGCGCTGCCCGCGGACTCACTGATCGCCGGCATGCCGATGTCGTTCCGCCCCAAGGACAGCGACGACGCCGAGGGCAACGCGACGACCATGGCGCTGGCCACCCTCGCGACCGACATCACCGATGTGCGGGAACGCGTCTCGGCGATCGTCGCCTCGACGGTCGCTGCCAAGGAACACATGAGCCGGATGTCGGGCGCGGCGGTCATGGCGTACACGGCGATGCTCATGGCGCCCTTCGGCGCGAGTCTGGTACTCGGCGTGAGCAGCCGGATCACGCCGATGTTCAATGTCGTCATCTCCAATATGCCGGGACCGAGCCGGCAATTGCACTACAACGGTATGACCCTGGAGGAGTGGCACGCGGTATCGATCCCGCTCGACGGTCAAGCACTCAACCTGACGATCCTGTCCTACGCGAATCGCCTCAACCTGTGTGTGACCGCGTGCGCGACCGCACTGCCCCATGTCCAACGGGTCGCACCGTACTGCGGTGACGCGCTGGCCGAACTCGAACGTGCCTACGGGCAATAGCGACAACGAAAGGCAATGGCATGGAATTTCTCCGCACCGACCGGAACGGCCCCGTTCAAACCATCTGGTTGAACAACCCGCCCTACAACTTCCTCACCGATGCCGTGATGGGTGAACTACTCGACCTCCTGCGCGCCATCGACGGCGACGACGGAGTCCGTGCGGTCGTGCTCACCAGCGCCGTCGACGGGGTCTTCGTCAGCCATTACTCGGTGTCGGAGATCCTGGAGGGCGTCGAGGCCGCACCGCTGACGCTGAACGCGCGCACGGCGGGCGCAGCGCTGCGGATGAGTTCCTTGGCCGACCATGTTCCCGGCGGGCAGTCGGGCTTGGCCCGGGCCGGCGCGGGCGGTGTCGCGAATCTCCGCCGCTATCACGAGGTGTGCCGACTGATGCGGGAGTCCAGCACCGTCTTCATCGCCGCGCTCAACGGCCGCGCGCTGGGTGGCGGTTGCGAGCTGTCGCTGGCTTGCGACCTGCGCCTGATGGCCGATGGTCCCTTCGAAATCGGGCAGCCCGAGATCCTGGTCGGCATCATCCCCGGCGGCGGTGGCACCCAGATGCTGACTCGCGTGCTCGGCGCGGGGCGTGCGCTCGAATTGTGTCTCGAGGGCGCTCCGATCACCCCGAGCCGGGCGCTGGAGATCGGGCTCGTGCACAGATTGATCGACGCCGACGAGCTGCTGACCGAGGCGCAGGCGACGGCTGCCAGGTTGGCGAAGCGCTCCCCCACGGCGGTCCGTGGTATCAAACACGCTGTCTACCAGGGTGGTTCGACCTCACTCGAGAAGGGCCTGCACATCGAACGCGCCCACTTCCTCACCGCGGCGTCCACGCCGTCGGCCAAACGCGCGATGGCCACCTACCTCGCCGACGTCGAATCGACGATCGACGCGGGCCGCGACATGTCCGACTTCGTCGCGGACAGCCTGCCGGGCTGGATCGACGGCACCAAGGTCGACTTCACCGAATAGCGCGGCCAGGCTGCCGCTGCCGATCGCGGTCCCTGCCTGCCCATGACGACGTCACGGGTGGCTCGAACTCGAAGAGCTGCTCGCTCAGGTCGGCTGTGGCTGCCAACCGGGACCTCGGAACAGGAACCCGAGCTTGTCCGAGAATTTCGCCGCGTTCTGCACGTCCTGCCAGATCGCGACTATCTCGCGGGCGTTGATCTTTGCGATGTTGTAGGTGTCGACATTCTTGGTGAGGCCGTAGATCGCCTGCTCGCCCTCCGGTTCGAAGGAGCCGAAGACGCGGTCCCAGATGATGAGCACGCCACCGTAGTTGCGGTCGAGGTATTCAGTGTTGGAGCCGTGGTGCACGCGGTGGTGGCTCGGTGTGTTGAACACGAATTCGATAGGCGCCCAGAGTTTGCCGATGGCCTCGGTGTGGATGCCGAACTGGTACAGCAGGTTGATCGCGTAGGAGGCGGCGATGATCTTGCCATCGATTCCCGACAGCGCCAGCGGTGCCAGGAACGGCAGGGACGTGACAACCAGCCATGGCGTACGCAGTGCTGTGGTGAGGTTGAAGTTCTCGCTCGAGTGATGCACGACGTGGACCGACCAGAACACCCGGATTTCGTGGTGCGCGCGATGAAACCAGTAGTAGGCGAAGTCGACCCCGATCAGCGCGACGGCCCACGCAACCCAGCCCTCGAGGTGCCACGGCACCAGCGAGGAAACAGTTGCGAAGATCGCGAGCTCCGCCAGCGCCCAGGGAATGTTGAGGACTTGATACCCCACACCGGCGGCGATGGAGGTAGCTGAGTCACGGTAGTCGTAGGGCTTGCCGTGACGCTCGAGGTACACGAACTCCGCCACGACGGCGACAAGGAAGACCGGAATCGCCAGCCAGATCAGTATGGTCGAGACATCCATGCCGGACATCGCGGACGCAAGTCGGGGCAAGACGACTACGGCAGCCGTGCTCAGTCCCGCGAGGAGCACTCCGAACGCCACCACGAACCTGGTCCGGCGGCGGGCCCGGAACTTCTCCCGCCACACCTCGGTAGTCGATTTCGCGCCACTCATAGGTAAACCATCGTCCGGAGCCGCACTCCACACCAGGGACCCCAGGTGTGGCTGATCGCCACCTTGTTGCCGGCAGGTCCGAATGCCCCGCCGATATCGCGACCGGGATCAGGACGGCTTCGGCACGGCTTCCGGGATGCGTCTCATCCGGAACGAGGTGAACAACCCGACGAGACCGGCCAGGAGCGGAACCAGTAGTGCCACCTGCAGAGCGAAGGGCCGAGCCTCGGTGTTGATGCGAACGATCTCGTCGCGGATCTGCGGCGGTTGGTCGACGAGCAGCTGATCGAGCTGGGTGTTGCTCATGATCTCGGCGTCGTCCTCCAGCACCTGCGCCACCTGTTGTTGCTGTGCCTGCGGGAGCACCGTGCTCGATTCCGCCATGCTCGTGAAGGTGATCGACAACGTCGCCAGCATGATGGCGCCGGCGAACGCCAGCCCGAAGGACAACCCGAACGACCCGGCCGCCGAATTGACGCCGGCGGCTTCGCTGATCCGCTCCTCCTCGATCGGGGCCAGTGTGTAGTTGTTGAGCTGAGACACCAGCAGACCCAGCCCTGAGCCCGCGATGATGAGGGGAATGATGAGCCCCCAGCCGAATTCCGCGCGGGGCACGATCGGAACGAGTACCACCGTCCCGACCGTCAGGAGCACGAATCCCCACCGGATGATGGTGCTCGCGGGCCGATCGCCCGCGTATCTGCCGGTGAGCAGCGCTACGGCGAACATGCTCAACGACAGGGGCGCGATGGACAGTCCTGCTTGCATCGCGTTGTACTCGAGCACCATCTGCAGGTAGATCGGCAGGGCAATCATCGTGCCGCCGAGAGCGATCTGCTGCAGCATCTGTCCCGAGATGCCCAGCCGGAAGGCCTTGGAACGGAACAGGTCCGGGTCGAGCAGTATCGATTTGCCCGCACGCTTGCGCCGAACGAGCCAATAGGCGAGGCCGGCCAGCGCGACGGCCCCGAGGGCCAGGAGGGCGCCGACCGCTTCGCCGCCCTCCTGCCACACCAGGATTCCCAGCACGATTCCGCCCATACCGAGTACCGACAGCACCGCCCCGACCAGGTCGACGCTGCGTGGGCCGGTATAGGACACATCGCGGACGATGCCCATCCCGGACAGCACGATCGCGATAACGACGACCTCCAACACGAACCCGACGCGCCACGACAGGTAGGTGGTGATGAATCCGCCGAGCAGTGGGCCGACCGCGGCCGCGATCGCGGCCGCCGCGCCGACCAGGGCATAGACCTTCTTCTGCGCCGCGCCTTCGAAGTTGCCGTGGATCAGCGATTGCATGGCGGGCAACAGCAGCGACGCGCCGATCCCGCCGAGCACCGCCCAGAAGATGACGATCGCGATCAGGCTCTGCGCGAAGGCCATCGCCGTCGCCCCGATCGCGTAGCCGATCAATCCCAGCGCATAGGCCCGCTTGCGTCCGATCAGGTCACCTGCTTTTCCGCCGATCAGAATGAATGCGGCCGAAACCAGCGCTTCCAACGCGATCGCCGCCTGGACCCCGCTGACGGTCGTGTCGAGATCTCGCACCACCGCCGAGATCGACACGTTCATCAGCGATGTATCGACGACGAGCACGAACATCGCCATCGCCAGCAACACCGCCAGCAGTCGCTGTGTGCCGCCCGTCTGCCCAGCCGAATCGTTGCTCATCGACGCTCACCATCCCGGCAGTCGTGACGTACTTCTGCTGTTTGCTATGACCGGAATCCATTGCAACACGGAATTCACCGTGAACGTCGGACCGACGACGCCGTGACCTCGACGAGAAGACCTGATCCGAGCGGCACTCACCCGTCCCGAGCCGGCACCGCCTCCGTGACCGGTGAGTCGCGTTCGACCAGCGCGGGCCGTGCCACCAGTTCCACCACCAGCAGGGCTGCCACCGCGACGAGCACGGTCACCACCACGACCACGCCCGACGGGTACGGCCAGAACACCAGCGTCGTCACCGCGATCACGACGATGACCACCCGCAGCGGGATGCGGAACCGCGCGACCGCGGACTCGATCGGATTCGGGGCCCGCCCGTGCTCGGGGCGCAGCGCGTCGAGCGCCCGAGTACCAGCGCCACGGACCGCGGCCGCCGATCCCGACGATCCGGTGAGGTAGCCGACGACCGCGATCACCACGGCCAGCACGAACACCGCCCGCAACGCGGTGCGCAGCGGAACCAGCACGGTGTCGATCAGCACCGTGGCCGCCTGCGCGGAGAGCACGTCCGCAGGCACGGCCCCCAGATACCACGACCGGCCGAGAGCGATCGCCACGGCCAGCAGCGCCATCGCGATCGCGATGCTGACTCCGACCAGCGCAACGGCGCGTCGGCGTGCGCCGTTCGGCGCCACCCACACGGCACCGACGGCGGCCAGCAGGGTCAGCCAGGGCAGCACCGCGGAGGCCTTGTCCAATGCCGAGGTCGCCCGCTGCGCCTTGACGAGTTCGGGCGATTCGAACAGCACGAACGACTTGTCGACCGTGGGGACCTTGTCCGCGAACGCGAACCCCCGATCGATCAGCGCTGCCCGAACCCGGTCGATGATCGGGGCCAGCGAGATGCTGACCACGCCCTGATCGCTGACATCGACGCCAGGCCGGGTCTGCCCGGTCAGCACCGCGACCAGCGCCTGATGCGCCTGCTCGTTGGCCTGGATCCACAGGGTTTCGAACTGGTCGGAGGCCACGAACGATGCCACCGTCCGGTGCACGAACGACTCGGCCTGATCGGCGATCACCGGCGCCAGCCCGACCACGGCGGGTGGCACGCGGGGAGCATCGTCGGTGATCGACCGCAGCGCGTCGGCGGTGATCGCCTCGACATCGAGGCGCGTCATGACCTCATCGGTGATCTGATCGGTGAGTTCGCCCTGCAGCACCGGGTCCGACCCCAGCGACGCCATCGTCCGGACATAGCGGTCGGTGTCGAGGACCTCGCTGTGGGCGTAGCGGGCGAGAACCGCGGAAAAGGACAGGACGGCGACCAGCACGAGCAGGACCGCCGCACCCGTCCAGCGCAATTTCCGGTGACCGGAGGAACGTCGGCCCTCGGCCGGAGCAACGTTCGGCGATTTCTCATCGCGGGCGCTACGAAGTTCGGCCAGCTCCTGTCGAAGGCGCTGTAGTTCCGCACGCTCAGCCGCGTCGAGTGGTTCGTCGGCTCCGCTCGAGGCATTCACGATGCTCCTCCGATACAGCTCGAAGGCCGGCCGGGAGTTGCCGCTCCGCGGCCGGATGTCTCGTCGTTCAGACCAACTCGGGGACGCGCAGATGGGCGAAGCCGAGTCGGAACTCCGCCACCTCGAGGACCTCGGCTCCCATGGTGCGGATCGCTTCGGCGCGCATGCGATCCACCAGGGGGCGGCTGTTGTCCAATTCCTCTCTGCTTGCCCAGACCGTGGATCCCACCCCTCGGCCGGTGTCCCGGTCGACGAACAGGCTGGCGCTGCGGAATCCTTCGATCTTCTCGAATTCCGGCAGCAAGCTGGACTTGAACGTGTGGATCGCCAAGTCGACTGCCGTCGGGTCGACCTGGATCCAGGTGCATCGGGTGCAGGCACTCGCGCCGGCCAGGTGATCGCGGTGCATGACCGCGACTTCCCATTCCTCGATGTGCTCGACCTGTCCGTTGAGCGCTTCGGCCAGACCGTCGCGCAGCGATCGGACGCGCATCCTGCTGTCGTGCAGGGCGTCCTCCGATTCCCACGCGGTCGTGGCGATGCATCGGCCTGTCGCCCTGTCCACCATCAGTGACATACCGACCCACCCGTCGATTTCGGGCATATTCGGCATCACCGCATTGTGGAGGTATGCGATACCACGGTCGATCGACGACCGCTGGGCAGCGAATGTGCTGGAACGTGCGTACACGGGCCACCTCCTACTCCAGGAAGGGCGGCGCCCCGGCGGGCGCCACCGGACATATCCACTGTCCTCCGAAAAGACCGTCCACACAATGCGACGGCCGTCGTCACGACGTTCGAAATCAGGCAATATTCGACAGCGCGAAGGTATTGACATCGAGCAGATCCGGAGAAGACTGGATATACACCGGAATACCGGAATGAGCCGCACTGCCGACGAAGACGTTCGCCGACGGTAGTGACGACATTTCAGGATCTGGCTAAGCCCCCGGCAAGCCAATCGAATACCGGAGTTGTCAGCGACGACTGAGCTCATGGTTTCGATGGAGACTACCGGGGACTGTTCTGTTTACGGCCGAAATTCTCGGCAGTGCAACGAATTCGAACGACGGAGTCGCGCGTGGCGGGAGGCCTCCGCCTAGGCGAGGGTGATGTCGACGGGCACCGCGGTGCGCACTGTGTGCCCCACCGGCGAGCTGGACAGCACCTTCGTGTGCAGGTCCTCGAGCTGCTCCCGGGAGGCGTCCGAATCGATCGACACTGTCGCGGTGATGGACTCGAAGCCCGCGTGTCCCTGGGCGAGCCCGAGGAAAACGTGCAGGTCGAGGTCGCCCTTCACGTCGATGCGCAGATCGTCGATGCGGATGCCGGCGATCGTGGCGTTGGCCGCGTAGCCGACCGCGAGGCAGTTGCCCAGGGCCGCGAGCAGTTGTTCGACGGGGTTGGGGGCGGTGTCGGCGCCGCCGAGCGCCGACGGCTCGTCCGACGGGATCGGCGCGAACTTGCGGACGCGCGCCTCCGAGGCGAACCCGCCCTTCCACCCGACATGCGCCGCCCAGGTGGTCTGCCCCTTGGCCGGATCGGCTCGAACAGCCGCCACGAGACCCCCGACGGCGTCGATATCCACGTTGTTGAGTCGGGTACTGGCTTCGACGGTCATGAGCGTCTCCTTGCGGCAGCGAGCGGGAATACTCGAACCACCACAGGGTCCTCGCCGCAGCCGCACTCCCAACAGGGTTTGCCGCACGATGAATCCAGCGCCGGACCGGTCAGTACTCGCCCTTGATGACGAAGTAGGAACCGCGAATGGTGCCTGCGAGCTTCGACTTCTGCCGGGCGAACTTGAACGAGTCGAGCTCCGCGGGTACTTCCATTCCGTCGCTGAGCTTGAACCCGACCGCCCGCTTCTTCGCATCGTCGACCGAGTACATCACGTTGATCGACAGGCCGCTTTCATAGAAGACATAGGCCATACGAATGTTCTCGACCTGGAAAGCGGTAGCTTCGAGCGGGCGTGAGGCGATGACGATGTCACGTTCTTCGGCGAGTATCCGGCTCACCCGGTCGACAGCCGATTTCGCCTCGCTCGCGGGCTCCACGGTGAAGACATGATCGTATTTGTTCTTGAAATACCTGGCCTCGTTCGCCCGCAATCCCGCGAGCGCGTCGGCGACCGGCGACGACTCCAATCCCCGGGTCGAAACGGTCTCGAAATCCACGATGTAAGCCACGGCGAACTCCTCAGCGGGTACGGCCGGGTGCAGCCCGGCGAGCTGGCCGGGACCCACACTGCACCAGCACAACCCATCGCGCCCCCTGACAGGCCAGGGTGCGACGCGCGAGTTTCGCTGCGTCAGTGCGAGTAGTCGCGGAAGGTCATGACACCGCCGACCAGGACTACCACCGCCGTGAGGATGTAGACGGTGACGCGAAACCAGGTCGGCCCGTAGTAACTGACCGCCATCGACGCGCCCAACGCTGCGAGAATCAGCACCACCCCGTAGAAGGGTGTGCGTTGCTCCCTGTCAACCATTCCTCCAGTGTCCGCCGACTGCGCCGCGGGTGCCAATGCCGATCTTGCCGATCACGGTTGCCGTACCGCCGCGACACTTGTTTATACGTATACTTCTACGTATAGTCACAAGCGTTGTCCGGCAGCACCGCCGGGTCCGCACGCTCGATCGGAACGAACATGACCGCCTCGCAGATCACCCGCCCCGGAATGCTGCCCACCAGCACCTACGCACCGTGGGTCGGCTCTGCGTCGCACGTCGACCCCATCCGTGTGCTGCGATTCCTGCGCGGCGACCACGCCCTCGCTCAGCTGATCCGGTTCGCTCTGGTCGGCGGTGCCAGCAACATCGCCTATGTGCTGTTGTTCATGGCCATGCACGACAGCGGCCCACTGGTCGCCAATGTCGCCGGGTCGATGGTGAGCACCGTGATCGCCAACGAATTGCACCGCCAGCTCACCTTCCGGGCGGGAAGCAGGGTCGGCGGATTCACCGCGCAGTGGGAGGGCGGCGGACTGGCGCTGCTCGGCCTCGGCATCAGCACGGCGGCGCTGGCCGGGCTGGATTTCCTGGCGCCGGATCTCGGGGAGGTTGCGCAGGCGGGTGCGGTGATCGCCGTCATGGCCGCGGTCGGCGGTCTGCGGTTCCTGGTTCTGCGCAGTCTCGTCTTCGGAAACTAGGCGAGAGATGCGCCGAATCATTATCAGTGGCACCGTTTCCCTTATCGTGCCAGGACGAATTCTTTTGGGCAGCAGGCGTTTACGCGTCGATCGCACAATCGATACCCCCACATAATTTCGCCCTGTCAGAAATGTCTGATGAATGACGGGCCCTGCAGACCGGGCGGGACAGTTCTGCTGACCGGGCTGCCCAGTTCGGGAAAATCCACCATCGCCGCGGCCACCCGGCAGCGGGTGGCGGCCGCCGGGAATCGGGTCGAGGTACTCGACGGCGACGACGTGCGCGGGCGGCTGTGGCCCGAACTCGGCCTCTCCCCCGACGACCGCACACAGAACCTCGGTCGGATCACCACCCTCGCGCTGATGCTGGCCGGGCACGGCGTGCTCGTTCTCGTGGCAGCCATCGCGCCGTACGCCGCCGATCGCGCGCTGATGCGGGTGCGCCACGACGACGCCGGCCTCGACTTCGCCGAAGTCCACGTCGCGACAGCGCTTTCCACCTGCACACAACGCGACGTCAAGGGCCTGTACGGGCGCCGATCCAGAGGCGAGCTCACCCAGCTCACCGGGGTCGACGCGGCCTACGAGGAACCGCTGTTGCCCGCTCTGCGGATAGACACCACCGCCGAGCCGGTCGCCGAATCCGCCGATCACGTCCTCGATCTCCTGATCCGCCGGGGCCTGATCACCGCTGTGCTACCGAGCCCACGCCCGTGAAGCAGACGACCGCGAACCGCCTCGTGCCCGCGCCGATCTTCATCCTGTCCGCGCCCCGATCCGGGTCGACCCTGCTGCGGTCGGTCCTCGACAGCCACGCACGCATCCACGCCCCACACGAACTCCACCTGAACCTGCTGACCGTCCAGGAACTGGAGTGGGCCGCCGACGACATCACCGAGCGCTACGCGAGTATCTCGCTGGACGCGCTCGGCCTGACTATCCGTGAGCTCGAACATCTCCTCTGGGACCGCCTGCTGCACCACGAGCTGGAACGCAGCGGGAAGGACCGGATGGTCAACAAGACGACGAGCAGCGTGCTGACCTGGCGACGGATCGCCGCGTGCTGGCCCGACGCCCGCTACGTGTTCCTGTTGCGCCACCCGGTCCAGATCGCCGACTCGCTGGGCCGCGCGTGGGCGGATCGCCGTGAGATCGACCCGGTGCGGCGGACGCTGGAGTTCGTCGCAGCGATGAACGAGGCCAGGGCGACGCTGGACGGCCACGAGATCCGCTACGAGGACCTGACCCACCGCCCCGAGGAAACCGTGCGCGGCCTGTGCCGGTTCCTCGACGTCGAGTGGCAGCCCTCGATGCTGGACTACGGCCGTTTCGACCACGGCAGCTACATTCGCGGCATCGGCGACTGGAGCGACACCATCCGCTCCGGCGCCATCCAGCCTGCCCGGCCACTGCCCGCCGACGAGACGATCCCGGACGCGCTGAGGACGGCGTGCCGAGAATGGGGCTACCCGGCTCGCGCGGAGCAGGACCACCGAGATGCCGCGCTGAGCTAGCGACTCAGATCCCGGAACCGCTTCACTGCCAGCGGGAAGAACACCGCGATCAAACCGAGCGGCCATGCCACCGCCAGCATTTCGGCGTGTGCCCCGGCCCAGGAGTCGCCGACCGCACCCGGATTGCCCAGCAGACCGCGCACCGCCGTAGCCGTCGCCGACATCGGGTTCCACTCGACGACCGCACCCAGCCAGGACGGCATCGACTCGGGCGAGGCGATGGCATTGGAGAGGAAGCTGATCGGCCAGACCAGGATCTGCACCGCCTGCACCAGCTCGGGCTTGCCCGCGACCATCGCCAGGTAGATGCCGATCCACAACATCGCGAAGCGGAACAGCAACAACAGCCCTACCGCCGCCAGGAACGAGGCGGCACCATCGTGCCAGCGCCAGCCGATCGCGTACCCGACCGCGATCATCACGATCAGCCCGACCGCCGACTGCAGCATGTCGGCGACGCTGCGACCCACCAGGACCGCGGCCGAGTTCATCGGCATCGAGCGGAATCGATCGATGACCCCCTTGCCGAGGTCCTGGGTCACCGCGAGCATGGTCGCCTCGAGACCGAAGGCCATTGTCATGGTGAGGATTCCGGGGACCAGATAATCCTTGAAGTCACCGTCGATGCCGCGCCCGCCGCCGATCAGGTAGCTGAACATCAGCAACAGCATCACCGGGAACACCAGCCCGACGACCACCTGGACGGGCTGGCGGGCCCAGTGCGCCAGCTCGCGTCTGGTCATCGTCCAGGAATCGGTGAGCGCCGTGCCCAGGGTCCGGTTCGTCGAATATGTCGCGCTCACGCCGCGTCCTCCTTGGTCAGCTGCATGAAGACTTCGTCGAGCGTCGGCCGTCTGATCGCGATGTCCTCGGCTTCGATGCCGTTGGACTCCAGCGCCCGGACCGTCTCGGTGAGCGCCGCCATCCGGTCGCCGACCGCGGCACTGACCATCCGCCGGTCCTCGTCCACCACCGCCTCGCCGGGGATGAGCGCGGCCGCGAGGGCCAGTTGGGTGGAGTCGTGCAGGACTACGTCGATGCGGTCGCCGCCGGTCTTGGATTTCAGCTGGTCGGCGGTGCCCGCCGCGATGACCTTCCCGTGGTCGATCACCGAGATCTGATCGGCCAATTGATCGGCCTCCTCCAGGTATTGCGTGGTCAACAGCACGGTGGTGCCGCCGTCGACCAGGGAGCGCACCGAACTCCACACCTCGGCGCGACCGCGGGGATCGAGCCCGGTCGTGGGTTCGTCCAGGAACAGCACCTGCGGTGCGGAGATGAGCGACGCCGCGAGGTCGAGCCGCCGGCGCATACCGCCGCTGTACTGCTTGACCGCTTTCTTGCCGGTGTCCGCGAGACCGAATCGCGCGAGGAGTTCGTCGGCCCTGACACCCGCGCGCCGCGCGCCCAGGTGGTAGAGACGCCCGAACATCTCCAGGTTCTGCCGACCGCTGAGTTCCTCGTCGACAGCCGCGCTCTGGCCGAGCAGGCCGATGCGTGAACGCACCTCGTCGGCTCGCGTGCGCACGTCGATGCCCGCCACCTCGACCCGCCCTTCCTCCGGCCGGAGCAACGTGGACATGATGCGCACGGCCGTGGTCTTTCCCGCGCCGTTCGGGCCGAGTACCGCGTGCACGGTACCGGCCCGAACAGCGAGATCGAGTCCGTCGAGGGCCTGCTTCGCCCCGTACTTCTTGCGCAGGCCTTCGACGACGATCGAGAGATCGTGGTCAGTCAAAACACCCTCCATCACCAGTGATCAAATTTGACTAGATGGCCAAGGTACCGGGGCCGGTTCGGTTAGTCAAACTTGAATACTGCTATTTTGATCGCACTCGCTCGGAAGGGAGACGTCCATGTCAGCGATCCGGTTGCTGGTCCTCGGCGCGGTCCGTCAGCACGGCCGAGCGCACGGTTATCAGGTGCGCAACGACCTGGAATTCTGGGGCGCGCACGAATGGTCCAACGCCAAGCCCGGCTCGATCTACCACGCGCTCAAGCAGATGGCCAAGCAGGGACTGCTCCTCGCGCACGAGGTCGCCCCGAGCACCGCCGGCGGTCCGCCCCGCGTCGAGTACGAGGTCACCGACAAGGGCACCGAGGAGTTCCTCACACTGCTCCGCGAGGCTCTGACCTCGTACGACCAGCAGATGGACATGATCTCGGCCGCCATCGGTTTCATCGTCGACCTACCGCGCGCCGAGGCCGTCGCGCTCCTGAAGCAACGAATGATCGGCCTCGAACAGTGGCGTGCCTCGGTCACCGAGTACTACACGCCGGAGCAGGGTCCGGGGCAGCTCGGACACATCGGCGAGATCATGAACATGTGGGTGCACTCCGCCGACAGCGAAGCAGCCTGGACGCACGGCCTGATCGACCGCATCGAAGGCGGCGCGTACACCTTCGCCGACGAGGGCGAACCTTTCGTGGGCATCCTCGCCGAGGACGAGCCGAACCCGTTCGGCACCGGCCCGCACCCCGACGACCTCCGCTGACCGGAATTTCACCAGCTCAGGGGCGAACCAGGACGTCGCTCGGCCGCTCGGCCGGGGCGCACGATTGCCGTTCGATCAAACCCAGTGCGACACCGGCGACGATGACCGCGCCGCCCGCCACCTGGGCGAGCCGGAACGGTTCGCCGTTGATGATCACGGCGCTGAGCACGCCGAAGACCGGGACCAGGTTGAGGATGTTCACCGCGACGCTCGGCGCCATCCTGCGCAGGCCGTAGTTGTAGAGCAGGAACCCGCCGACCGAGCACGCCACGGCCAGGTAGACGAGCAGCGACGACGTGGTCACGTCGGGCATGCGCCAGCTGTCGGCTTCCAGGAGCGCGATCAGGACGAATCCGCCCGCCCCCGCCATGGTCTGGTAGTAGGTGACGGTCAGGGCGCCGTGTCCGGCACTCGCCCGCTTGCCGAGCACGTTGTAGCCCGCCCAGGCCAGTCCGCCGAGCAGCAGGATGATGTCGCCCAGCCACCGTGCGCTGCCGCCGATCCGGGCACCGTCGTGGACCACGAGAACGGCACCGGCGGTGGCCAGCAGCACGCCCGTCACCCGCAGCGGCGGCAGCCGGACGCGCAGGACGGCCAGCTCCAGCAGCATCGTCATCAGCGGGTAGGTCGCCACGATGAGAGCCGCGTCGGAGGCTGTGGACAGATCCACGCCGACGTTCTCGAGGACGAAATAGACGGTGATGCCGAGCAATCCGCACAGGTAGAGCAGGCGCCGCTGCCCGGCATCCGGCCGGTCGCCGCGGTGGCGGTCCAGTCGTACCATCGCGGCGAGCAGCAACGCCGCCATGGTGAATCGGACGGCCCCGATACTGAGCGGGCCGAGGTCGGCCAACAGCACTTTCGTCACCGCGTAGGAACTGCTCCACAACAGTGCGGCCGTCACCACCGCGCCCACCGCCCCCACGCTCGGCCCTCGTTCACGCACCGGAAGGCACCTCTTTCCGAAGTATCGCAGCCGAACGAAAATCAGCTGACCGGCGAGACGCTAGCAACATAGTCAGCAGCTATGCGTACACTCCGAACTAGATTCGGAAATCGATGGAGAGAGGCGAGCGTGGACGAACTAGATTCGGCGTTGGTACGGATGCTCCAACAGGATGGTCGGCGCACCAATCGCGACATGGCCCAAGCGCTCGACATCGCCCCCTCGACCTGTCTGGAGCGGATCAGATCGCTGCGCGAACGCGGCATCCTGACCGGGTTCCACGCGGAGGCGGACCTCGCGGCGATCGGGCGCGGGTTGCAAGCCGTGATCGCCGTGCGCGTCCACCCGCCGACCCGCGCGGTGATCGAGGGCTTCCAGGCGTTCCTGGAGCAGATGCCCGAGGTGATCTCGCTGTTCGTGCTCACCGGCAACGACGATTTCCTCGTGCACGTGGCCGTCCGCGACACCGACCATCTGCACGGGGTGGTCCTGGACAAACTGACGACGCGTCCGGAACTCGCCAACGTCCGCACCTCGGTGGTCTACGGGCACCAGCGCAAGAAGGTGATCAGCCCGACG
>NZ_JBHWZY010000062.1:0-14741 GCF_042727815.1 Nocardia sp. NPDC060220 | reverse complement strand
CCTGCTCGCCGGGCGCGGGCCCCAGTCGATCGGTGGCCACCGCCGACGCGGGCGGCGGCTCGCGAAAGGCGATCACCAACAGGATCGCCGCGCCGACAGCCGCGATCCCGAAGATCACCGAGTTGCGCAGCGACATCCGCCGGTCGGCTGAATCGTCTTCGGCGGCAGTCGATTCGGCGGGCATGTTCCCGAGATCCTCGGCGGTCGAACCCGGACCACCGTCCCGCGGCGCCTGCCCGGCCGATGAATTCCCGCGGTCGTCCGACGCCGTATCCGGCGCCGGTTCGGACGACCGCGGGTCGTCAGGCATTGCGTAGTACGTCCAAGGCGCCCGCCAGATCGTCGGGGTACTCGCTGGTGATCTCCAGCCAGCGACCGTCGGCGGGATGGTGGAAGCCGAGCTGACGCGCGTGCAACCACTGCCGTTCCAGACCGAGGCGTTTGGCCAGCGTCGGGTCGGCGCCGTAGGTGAGGTCACCCGCGCAGGGGTGGCGGACCGCGGAGAAGTGCACCCGGATCTGGTGCGTGCGGCCGGTCTCGAGGTGGACGTCGAGCAGGCTGGCGGCCTGGAACGCCTCGATGGTGTCGTAGTGGGTGACGCTGGGCCTGCCGTCGCCGGTCACCGCGAACTTCCAGGCATTGCCCCGCGCACGCCCGATCGGCGCGTCGATGGTGCCGCTGCTCGGATCCGGGTGTCCCTGCACGAGTGCATGGTATTGCTTGTCGACCGTGCGTTCCTTGAAGGCGCGCTTGAGCATCGTGTAAGCGTGTTCGGATTGTGCCACCACCATCACCCCGGAGGTGCCCACGTCGAGCCGGTGCACGATGCCCTGGCGTTCGTGCGCGCCCGAGGTGGAGATGCGGTAACCCATCGCCGCCAGGCCGCCGACCACGGTCGGACCGGTCCAGCCGACGCCGGAGTGCGCGGCGACCCCGATCGGCTTGTCCACGGCCACGATGTCGTCGTCGGCGTAGAGAATGTTCATCCCGTCGACCGGAGTGGCCTCGACCGTGAGCTCGCGCTTGGGTTCGGGGAAGATCACTTCCAGCCACGCGCCCGCGGTCAGCCGGTCGGACTTGCCCGCGGCGACGCCGTCGATCTGCACCGAGCCGTCCTCGGTGAGCGCCACGACCGCGGTCCGTGAGAGACCGAGCAAGCGGGCGAGTCCCGCGTCCACCCGCATCCCGTCCAGTCCGTCGGGAACGGGCATTGTCCTGGTTTCTCTCATGCGGTCTCCTCGGTGTGTTTGCGACCGCTGCGGGTGCCGTCCGGTTCGAAACCGAACACGGTGAGCGCGACCAGCAGGATCGCCCCGCACACGATGGCCGAGTCGGCGACGTTGAAGACCGGCCACCAGCCGACGGCGACGAAGTCGACCACATGGCCCTGCAGCGGGCCTGGGTATCGGAAGAGCCGGTCGACCAGGTTGCCCAGCGCGCCACCCAGGACCATGCCGAGGCCGATGGCCCACCACAGTGATCGCAGGGTGCGTCCGATCCGGATCACGCCGATCACCACCGCGGCGGCGATCAGCGTGAGCAGCCAGGTCATGCCGGTCGCCATCGAGAACGCCGCGCCCGGGTTGCGGACCAGGGTGAACCGCGCGAAATCGCCGATGATCGGCACCGATTCGCCCGGGTCGATGAAGGCGACCGCGAGGCACTTGGTCAGCAGGTCGAGCCCGAACAGCACGACGGCGATGATCAGCAATGTCGTCAAACGACGGCGACCAGCGGGTTTCGCCGTCTCGGCCGTCTCGGGCACGGCAGCCGCCGACGGTGTGGCTGAGTCGTCGCCGGTCTCGGGGACAGCAGCGTTGTCGGTTGGCCGGTCTTCACTCACGCGTCCATCATTCCCTAGTGGCGATCCGGCCCGCGCCGCGGTGCCGAGGAGTCCCAGGTGTTACTCAGGAAGCGGTCGTACCCTGATGGCTGTGACGGTGTTGTCTAGATCTCGCTTACCCCGCATCGCGCGCCCCGGGGTGTTACTGGTGGCGCTCGTGCTCGGGTTCGCGACCTTCGGCGCCGGCTGCGCCGATCGCTCGGCCCCTGCCGCGGAGGTCGACGGCACCGAGCCGCTCGGTATCGGCAAGGAAGTCACCGTGCCGATCTCGGCTGCGGTCACCACGATGGTCTCGCCCGGCGAGGAGCCGCGCGATCTGCTGCGGCCGCGCTATGCCGCGGGCACCACGCAGGAGGTGACGCTGCGCACCGACTACCGGATCCAGCAGCAGGTCAACGATCAGCCCGCTCGCGACTTCTCGCCTGCCGCGCTGACCATCCCGATGACCGCGCGCACGGGCGCCGACGGCGTCGATCTCACCGTCGGTGCGGTCACCACGCCCGACCCCGCGCTCAACAAGGCGTTCACCTCTGCCGACGGTTCACACGCCGGTTTGGGGATGAGCGACTTCGGTGCGATCACCGAGCTGCGCATGGCGCCCTCGCCGGACACCCCGAACACCGCGCGGGCCGCGCTCGAACAGGCCTTCTATCAGGCTGTGTACCAGTCGATCGCGTTCCCGGACCAGCCCGTCGGCGTCGGCGCGGTCTGGACGGTGCACCAGCAGATCACCGGCGGGGTGACCCTGGACCAGATCACCACCGCCACGCTCACCAGCCGCGAGGGCGACCGGCTCACCATCGATCTCCAGGTGAATCAGACGCCCACCGACAACGTGTGGGAGCTGCCCAACGACGCCGGTGAGCTCGACATCGACGGTTACGTCATGGAAGGCGTCGGCTCGATCACCATCGATCTCGGTATGCCACTGCCGGTTTCGGGTTCCATCGAGATCGGTGGACAGCAGACCTACCGAGACGCGCGCAGTGTGAGCACCCTGGTGCAGACACAGTCGACCCGCGTCTCCTGGACGGAATGATGCGGGCAGATTCGCTGCGCGTAGGCGCGGTGGTTTCAGCGTGTGTCGGGTTGGTCGGCGTTGCGGGCTGTGGGTCCGACGACACGGTGGACACGCCGGGATCGGGTCCGTTCTCCGCCGCCGTCACGGCCGCACCGGGAACCGGGGCCGTGATCGGCGATGCGGCGCAGTTGTCGGCCGGTCTGCTCGCCGCTACCGATCTGCCCGGTGATTTCGCGGTCGTACCGTCGCGCGGTGGATCCGACGAGCCCGCGGTGCCGCCCGCGGCGCTGACGGATCCGCCGGACTGCGGGCGCCTGCTCTCGCCGATCGCGCAGCAGTGGCCGGGGTCGGCTGCCGCCGCGTCGGTGCAGTTCGCGGGGCCCAGCTTCGCCACCATCGACATCGACGCCGCCAGCTACTCCGACGCGGCGCTGGTGCCGGCATTCGACGCGCTCCAGGCGCAGCCTCGGCGTTGTACCAGCTACTCCGGCGACGATGCGGGCGTGCGGATCGAGTATCGAACCAGCGCGCTCGCGCAGCCGGTCGCGGGCGACGCGGGCTCGGCGTTCACCCTGACCGCCACGAGTGAGGGGCTCACCCTCACGTCGGCGACCTCGCTTGTCCAAGTGGGGAACACGCTGGTTCAGGTTGTCGTCACGGCACCGGAAGTCGTCGATCCCGGTGTACTCGCCGATCTCACCGCGGCGCAAGTGCGCAAACTCCGCGGCTGAGACCGGCTCGGGTTCACGCCGATACGGCGAGTTTCCCGCCGAGATGGCCGAGGTAGCCACGGACCTCGTCGGCACTCTTGTCGGGCAGCCCGAAGACCACCTCGGTGACGCCTTGGTCGGCCCAGCTCGCGAGCTGCTCGGCGTTGTGACGACCGGCCAGCGCGATCACCCGCGGGGTGCCCTCGCGGCCGGCTTCCTTCCAGACCCGGTGCAGGAGATCGACTTTGGCGCCCAGGTCACCTTCTGTCGGGGTGGTGATCCAACCGTCGGCGTTGGCGGCCAGCCATCCGAACGATTTCTCGGTACCGCCCGCTCCGAGCAACACCGGAACCCCGGCGCGTACCGGCTTCGGCCAGGACCAGCTCGGGCCGAACTTCACGAAGTCGCCGGCGAATTCTGCTTCCTCCTGCGACCACAGCGCCCGCATCGCGTCGAGGTTCTCGCGCAACACCGTGCGCCGCTTGTTCGCCGGAACGCCGTGATGGGCGAGTTCGTCGGTGTTCCAGCCGAATCCGACGCCCAGCTCCACCCGTCCACCGGACAGGTGATCGAGCGAGGCGATGGTCTTGGCGAGGGTGATCGGGTGGTGTTCGGCGGGCAGCGCGACCGCTGTCGACAGGGTGATCCGCTCGGTGACCGCGGCGGCGGTGGCCAGCGCGACCCACGGGTCGAGCGTGCGCAGGTACCGGTCGTCGGGTAGCGAGGAGTCGCCGGTCTGCGGATGGGCCGCGGCCCGCACGACCGGGATATGGGTGTGCTCGGGGACGTAGAACGCGTCGAATCCGGCGTCCTCGGCGGCCTTGGCCGCATCGGCGGGCGCGATGCCCCGGTCACTGGTGAACAAGACAACCCCGTAGCGCACGTCCCGGCCCTCCGACTTCGGCAGCAAAACTGAAACAGGTTCTAAACCTGAGACAAGTTCTACAGGAGTAAAACGAGTTCTACTAGTCCTGATCTCATCGGACGGCCGAAACGGCGAGGCCCTTTTCCCGATCAGGCGAGGGGAATACGCTGGTGGTCGTCCGAGCATCACTCTCGACACGGAGGTATCCGATGTCTGATGTTTCCCCTTTTCCCGAAGGTTATCCGCGGATCTGTCCCGGCCTGGCGTGCGTGGGAGCGGCCGCCGCGATCGACTTCTACACCGCGGTCTTCGGCGCCACTGTGCGCATGAAAATGGACGGCCCCGGTGGCACCATCGTCCACAGTGAACTGCTCGTCGGCGATTCGGTGCTGATGGTGGGCGATCCGGTCCCCGAGATCGGCTTCAACGACCCGAAGGCCGTCGGCGGTTCGCCGGTGAACCTGATGGTCTACGTCACCGACGCCGACGCTGCCTTCGGCGCGGCCCTCGACGCGGGCGCTACCGCCATCACTCCCATGACCGACCAGTTCTACGGCGACCGCAGCGGCGCCTTCGAGGACCCGTGGGGTCACCGCTGGACCGTGGCCACCCACATCGAAGACGTCTCGGCGGAAGAAATGGAACGGCGTATGTCCGAAATGATGGACGCCGCCGGCTGAGCTGAACGGCACGCCCGCACCGTCGGCGAAGACCGCAGTGCGGGCGTGCCGCGCGTCTAAGCGGGAACGATCGAGTCTCCCTCGACGCGAACAGGTTTGGCGGGCAGCGGCTCGGTCGCGGGACCGCCGCGCACCGCGCCGTCGAGCTCGAATCGGCTGCCGTGGCAGGGGCAGTTGATCGTGCCTCTGGCCACCGTGGCGACCTTGCATGCAGCGTGCGTGCAGGTCGACGACAGCCCGATGAAGTTACCCGCGGTCGGCTGGGTGACGACGGTGTCACCGACGATCACCCCACCGCCTACCGGAACATCCGCCGCTTTGGTCAGCGCACCCGTCGGCGCCCCCGGTTCGGGTGACGCGGCGGCCGCCGACTCGGTGTTGTCGTCGGCACTGCACGCGGTCATCGTCGCCGCGGCGGCCAAGACGCCGACACCCACCACGACGGTGCGGCGGTTCAGCGAGAAATCGTTGATGGTCATCGGTCGTTCTCCGCTTCAGTTGGTGCGGCCGCCGGTCCGTGGCCCCATGCCCACCGGCTCCTTCCCTGTCAACGGCCCACACCCCCTCGCGGTTCGACCGATTCCTCGAGATTTCGAAGCGTTCGGTGCCACGCGGGCAATTCCGCACCTGGCGTGAAATCTCCGGAGACATCGGGGAATTCCCTGATGTGGGTGGACGGGTCGGGCGCCTAGCGTTCTCGGTGTGAGGGCGATCGTGCAGCAGGTATACGGGTCATCGGCGATGTTGGCGACGGCGGAGATCGGGCGGCCGTCGGCGGGGGTGGGGGAGGTGCTGGTGCGCGTTCGCGCCGCGTCGGTGAATGCGCGGGATTGGCATGTGATGCGGGGCGATCCGAAGATCGCGCGGTGGATGGACCGGTCGGTCTTCGGCCGACGGGGGCCGGCGAATCCGGTGCCGGGCGGTGATTTCGCGGGGACGGTCGAGGAGGTGGGGGACGGTGTCACGGAGCTGGCGGTAGGCGACGAAGTCTTCGGGGAGGCGGTCAGCGGTGCGTTCGCGGAATACGTCGCGGTGCCGCGGGGGTTGCTCGATCGGAAACCGGCGAACCTGAGTTTCGAGGAATCGGCGGCGGTGCCGTTGGCCGCCAACACCGCCCTGACCTGCCTGCGTCACGTCGGCGAGGGCGAGCGGGTGCTGATCATCGGCGCGTCCGGTGGCGTCGGCACCTTCGCGGTTCAGATCGCCCGAGCACGGGGTGCGCGAGTCAGCGCGGTGTGCAGCACCCGCAATGTCGAGGCGGCGCGCAGACTCGGCGCCGAACACGTCGTCGACTACACCCGCGACACTCTGACCGGCCGCTACGACACTGTCCTCGACCTGGCCGGAACGCGGACGCTGCGGGAACTGCTCCGCCTGGTCGAACCCACCGGCACGCTCGTCCTGTCCGGTGGCGGCAACTTCGACGGCGGCAGCTGGTTCGGCCCGGTCGGCCTGCTCGCGCGTGGTCAGCTGGCTCGACCGTTCGTGAAACCGGCCGTCCGTGCTCCGCTGGCGGAGCAGACGCCGGAGTCGCTGACCGAGCTTCGCGAACTGATCGAGTCGGGCCTGCTCCGCCCGGCCATCGACCGGACCTACCCACTGGCGGATACGCCGGCCGCCATCGAGTACATGGAGACCGAACACGCCCGCGCGAAGATCGTGATCACCATCGCGCCGGCGGGCTGACGTCACAGCAGGCGGAACTCCATCATCGCGATCGCGTCGTCGACGGAGGTGGACAGGGCCTCGAGCCGGCTGTGCGCGTTCGGGGCGGACAGGGCCGACTGACGGTCGGTCGGTCCGATCGGCAGGCGAGCCGCGAGCTCGTAGGAGCGAGTGGTCGGATCATCGGACAGATCGTTCAGCGAGGCCGACGGCGGCGGACGGCGGATGCCGTTGCGTCGCGCGAACTGGGCCGTGAGGGTGTGCAGGCGGTCCGCGCGTTCACGCAAACCCGCCAGCAACGCGCTGTCGTCGCGGCCGGCGTCGTCCGGCCAGGTCTCGGCTTCCGCCTGGGGATACGGCGCGTCGACGAGCCATTTCTCGATGCGAATGCGGTCGGTTCCTTTGCAGCGCAGCCGGTATCGCGAGCCGGGCAGTTCGATGACCTCGGTGATCCGGGCGACGGTGCCCACTTCCGTGCGTACCTCACCGCCGCCCACTTCGTGCCCGCGCGCGATCAGCACGACACCGAATTCCGGCTCCCGCCGACCGTCCATGCAGTCCTCGATCAGCGCTACGTACCGCGGCTCGAAGATCTGCAACGACAACGACTCACCGGGTAGCAGCACCGCTCCCAGCGGGAACATAGGTATCTCCACCGTCCCAGCATGCCCGGTGCCGCGCGGACTACGTCCATCCGGCGCGCTCACGCTGTGTCCTTTCGGCAGGTTCGGGTCCGGTCCACGGTGACAGGGGCCGGCCGATGCTTCCCGCGCCACCGACCGGTGGCGCGGGCTGTTGTCCTGTCGTCACGCGGTGGCGATCGACTCGAACACCGTCGGATCGACCAGTGTCGAGGTGTCGCCGAGCTCGCGTCCCTCGGCGACATCACGCAGCAGCCTGCGCATGATCTTGCCGCTGCGGGTCTTGGGCAGTTCCGGCACGATGTGGATTTCGCGTGGCCGCGCGATCGGGCTGATCTCGAGCGACACCGCCGCCTTCAGCTCCGACACGAGCCCGTCGGCCGTGGCCGCCGATCCGGTGAGAATGACGAAGGCCACGATTCCCTGCCCGGTGGTCTCGTCGGACGCACCGACCACCGCGGCCTCGGCGACGGCCGGGTGCCCGACGAGCGCGGATTCCACCTCGGCGGTGGAGATGCGGTGACCGGACACATTCATCACGTCGTCGACGCGCCCCAGGATCCACAGATCACCGTCAGTATCGAGCTTGGCCCCGTCCCCGGCGAAATACCAGCCTTCGGAAGCGAAACGCTGCCAATAGGTTTCGCGGTAGCGGTCCATGTCGTTCCAGATGCCGCGCAGCATCGACGGCCACGGCTGATCCAGGACGAGCAGACCGGACCCGTCGGGACCCAGCGGTGTGCCCTCGTCGTCGACGACTTTCGCGGAGATCCCCGGCAGCGGGCCCATCGCGGCGCCGGGCTTGGTGTCGGTGACGCCGGGCAGCGGCGCGATCATGATGGCGCCGGTCTCGGTCTGCCACCAGGTGTCGACGATAGGAGTCTCATTGGCGCCGAAGACTTCCCGGTACCAGCGCCAGGCTTCGGGGTTGATGGGTTCGCCGACGGAGCCCAGCAGTCGCAGCGTGCTCAGGTCGTGCGCGTCGGCGATGTCGCGGCCCCACTTCATGAACGTGCGGATCAATGTCGGGGCGGTGTAATAGATCGTGACGCCGTACTTCTCGATGATCTCGAAATGACGATTCTCGTCAGGGAAGTTCGGAGTGCCCTCGTACACGATCTGCGTCGCGCGGTTGGCGAGGGGACCGTAGACGATGTAGCTGTGCCCGGTGACCCAGCCGATGTCAGCGGTGCACCAGTAGACGTCTTGTCCCGCTTTGTGGTCGAAGACGTTGTGGTGGGTGTAGGCGGTTTGGGTGAGGTAGCCGCCGGTGGTGTGCAGGATGCCCTTGGGTTTTCCGGTGGTGCCGGAGGTATAGAGGATGAACAGCGGGTGTTCGGCGGGGAAGGGCTGTGCCTCGTGGGAAGGCGAAGCGACAGCGACGGTTTCGTCCCACCACAGATCGCGCACCTCGGTCCACGGCACGTCGAGGCCGACCCGGCGCACCACGAGCACATGCTCGACGCTCGACGGATCCGAACCCAGCGCCTCGTCGACGGCGTACTTCAGCGCGGCGGGCTTGCCGCGACGCCACTGCCCGTCGGTGGTCACGATCAACCTGGCCTCGGCGTCGTCGACCCGCTGGCGCAGTGCCGTGGGGGAGAACCCGGCGAACACCACCGAATGTGTGAGACCGAGCCGTGCGCACGCCAGCATCGTCACGATCGCCTCGGGCACCATCGGCATGTAGATCGCGACGCGATCGCCCGCCTCGAGTCCTAACGCGGTGAAAGTGTTCGCGGCCCTGCACACCTCATCGAGCAACTCCGCGTAGGTGATCGCGCGGGAGTCGCCGGGTTCGCCCTCCCAGTGGATGGCGACCTGGTCGCCGTGGCCGTCGATGACGTGGCGGTCGAGGCAGTTGTAGGCGACGTTGAGCTCGCCGTCGCCGAACCAGCGTGCGACCGGCGCGTCGGTCCAGTCGAGTACCTCGGTGAAGGGCTTGTGCCAGTGCAGCCGGTTGGCCTGCTCGGCCCAGAAACCGTCGCGGTCGGTGCGCGCCCGCTCGTACAGCGCGGCATCGGCATTGGCCTGCGCGACGAACTCCGGGGCGGGCGGGTAACTGGTCACAAGATCTCTCCTTCGAAAAGCATGGGGGTACAACCCGTGCCGGTGGGGCGAACCACCGGCACGGGCAGGGTTGGCGTCAGTGCGAGATCGCCTTCTCCGCACCGACGCCGGTCAGGGACCGGACTTCCATCTCCGCGGCCTTGGCCTGGTCGACCTGCTCACCGCGGCCACCCAGGTAGGTGCCGAGGATGCCGAGCACGAAGGCCAGCGGAATGGACACGATGCCCGGGTTGGACAGCGGGAACCAGTCGAAATCCGCGCCCTTGATCATCGCGGTCTTGTTGCCCGACACCGCGGGCGAGAACACGATGAGCACGATGGTCGAGATCAGGCCGCCGTACATCGACCACAGCGCACCGGTGGTGTTGAAGCGCTTCCAGAACAGCGAGTACAGGATCGTCGGCAGGTTCGCCGCCGCCGCCACCGCGAACGCCAGCGCCACCAGGAACGCGATGTTCTGGCCGTTGGCGAGGATGCCGAGACCGATCGCGAGGACACCGATCACCACCGCGGTGATCCGCGAGACCCGCACCTGCTTGACCTCGTCGACGTTGCCCTTCTTGAGCACGCTGGCGTAGATGTCGTGGGCGAACGAGGCCGACGCGGTGATGGTGAGACCGGCCACGACCGCGAGGATCGTCGCGAACGCGACCGCCGAGATCACCCCGAGCAGGATCACCCCGCCGAGTTCGAACGCCAGCAGCGGCGCCGCCGAGTTCTGGCCACCCGCCGCGGCGAGGATCCTGTCCGGGCCCACGATGGCCGCCGCGCCGTAACCGAGCACCAGGGTGAACAGGTAGAAGGCGCCGATCAGGCCGATCGCCCACACCACCGAGCGCCGAGCCTCTTTCGCGGTCGGGACCGTGTAGAAGCGCATCAGCACGTGCGGCAGACCCGCGGTGCCGAGGACCAAGGCCAGGCCCAGCGACAGGAAGTTCAGCTTCGACATCTCGCTGCCGCCGTATTGCGCGCCGGGCGCGAGCACGTCGCGGGCGGCGACCGCCTTGCTGGTGGACTCGCTCACCGATTCCTGTGCGGCACCGAGGATGTCGGAGAAGTTGAAGCCGAACTTCGCCAGCACCATCACCGTCATCAGCGCGGCGCCCGCGATCAGCAGCACCGCCTTGATGATCTGTACCCAGGTGGTGCCCTTCATGCCACCGACCAGCACATACACGATCATCAGCACACCGACGGCCGCGATGACGATGGATTGCCCGGTGCGGCTGGAGATATCGAGCAGCAGCGCCACCAGGCCGCCGGCGCCCGCCATCTGCGCGAGCAGATAGAACAGTGAGACGGTGAGGGTGGTCAGCGCGGCCGCGGTGCGCACCGGGCCTTCCTTCAGCCGGAAGCTGAGGACGTCGGCCATGGTGAATTTGCCGGTGTTGCGCAGCATTTCGGCTACCAGCAGCAGCGCGACGAGCCAGGCGACGAGGAACCCGATCGAATACAGGAACCCGTCGTAGCCGTAGACGGCGATCGCGCCCGCGATGCCGAGGAAGCTCGCGGCCGACAGGTAGTCACCGGCGATGGCGATGCCGTTCTGCGGACCGGAGAAGCCGCGTCCGCCGGTGAAATAGTCGGCGGCACTGGCGTTGTTGCGGCTGGCCCGGATCACCACCACCATGGTGACCGCGACGAACAGCAGGAAAATGGCGATGTTGGCGATGGGATTGCCCACCGTCGAAGACGCGGCAAGGGTGACGCTCATGATGCCTGGCCCCCTTCGAGTTCTTCGCGGATGGCCGCGGCGCGCGGATCCAGTTCACGGTTGGCGAAACGGACGTAGAGCCCGGTGATGAGGAACGTGGAGACGAACTGCCCGAGTCCGAGCAGCAGGCCCACGTTGATGTTGCCGAAGACCTTCTGGGCCATGAAGTCGTGCGCGTACGCGCCGAGCAGCACATAGCTCAGGTACCACACCAGGAACAGCGCGGTCATCGGGAAGATGAAGCGGCGCAGCCGGTTTCGCAGATCTTGGAACTGCGGACTCGCTTGTACCGCGAGCCATTCGTCGGCACTCGGCGTGCGCGGATCTGGCGCCTCGGTGTCGGTTTGGGTCATGCCGGTCGTCCTAGCGTGAAGGGGGGTCGTGCGTGGAGATGACGGTAGGTCCCCGGACGCGGGCGCATGAGGGTGTGGCGTGGGTCACTCGGTGAAGGTGGCCGCCCGTGCGGTGAGCGGTCGGTGTGGTGCGACGAACGGTCGGTGCGAGATCACCGATGAGTGGCGGTTTCGGGGTCGCGATCGGCACTCATCCCGAGCCGTTCGGGGGCGTGCATGCGCAGGAACACCCCCGCCACCGCCCGGGGGTCCTGACCCGTGGTGGCGAGGCTCACCAGGATGGTCACCGCGAAGGCCAGCGGAACACTGACCGCGCCCGGATAGTCGACGATCGCGGCCGGCCAGCCGTTCGCCAGGTCGGGGGAGACGCCACCGAGCACCGCCAGCACGGTCGCGCCGCCCGCGGTGACCCCGCCGGTGAGCATGCCCGCGGCCGCGCCGGTCGCGGTGAGTCCGCGCCACCAGATGCCGAGCACGAGCAGCGGGCACAGCGTCGACGCGGCCACCGAGAAGGCCAGGGCGACAGTGCGCGACAGATCCAGGGACGCCACGGTGACCGCGAGCGTCAGCGGGACCAGGCCCGCGACCAGGGCGGCGAGGCGGAAGTCCCGGATCCGGCCGCGCAGCACGTCGGTACTGAGCACACCCGCCAAGCTGACCAGCAGCCCCGACGAGGTGGACAGGAATGCCGCGATCGCCCCGGCCGCCGCCAGCGCGGCCAGCAGCTGTCCGCCGAGTCCACCGAGCACTGCACCGGGCAGCAGCACGACGGCCGCGTCGGAGGCGCCGGTGATCAGCAGTTGGGGCACGTAGAGGCGGGCGAAGACGCCGAGCAGGATCGGGAACAGGTAGAAGACGCCGACCAGCCCGATCACCGTCAGCGCGGTCCGGCGCGCGGACGGGCCGTCGCGATTGGTGTAGAAGCGGACGAGCACGTGGGGTAATCCCATGGTGCCGAGGAAGGTCGCCACGATCAGCGAGAACACCTGGTACTGCGGGTGTTCCCCACCGAATCCGCCGCCGGGCGCCACCCAGCCGGCGCCGTCGGCCGGTGCGCCGGCCACCACCGGAACGGCCGAGCCCGGCGCGAGGATCAGTTCGGTGCCTTCGTCGAGGGTGTGGTTGCCCGGTGTCAGCACGACCGGGCCCGCGGTGGGGTGTCCGTCGAGTGTTCCGGTGATCGTCACCTGCTGCGAAACGTCGAGGTGCACGACGACATCGGTCGAGATGTCGACGGTGGTGCGCTCGTCGACCGTGGGTGGCACCGGGGTGGCGACCGCTCGTTCGTCGGCGAGGAAATGCATTCCGAGCACCAATGCGGGTACCGCCACCGCGGTCAATTTCAGCCAATACTGGAATGCCTGCACCAGGGTCACCGACCGCATGCCGCCGCCGATCACATTCGCCGACACGATCGCGCCCACCGCGACCGCCCCCACCCAGGCGGGTACGCCGAGCAGAATGTGCAGCGTCAATCCGGCTCCTTGGAACTGCGGAATCAGATACACCGCGCAGACCAGCACCACGAGACCGGCGGCCATGCGCCGCAACCGAATAGATCCCAACCGGAATTCGGCGAAGTCCGGCACGGTGTACGCACCGGATCGGCGCAGCGGGGCGGCCACGAACATCAGCAGGCCCAGATAGCCCGCGGTGAGACCCACCGGATACCACAGGGCGTCCGCACCGTATTTGGCGATCAGTCCGGCGACGCCGAGAAAGGAAGCGGCGGAAAGATATTCACCGGAGACCGCTGCGGCGTTCCATCGCGAACCCACCGTGCGTGACGCGACCAGGAAATCCGAAGTCGTGCGGGACAGGCGCACTCCATAAAACCCGATGCCGACAGTGGCGAGCGCCGCCAGCAGCAGTGCGGCGACCGTGAGCGCCGGATTGTCGGGGCTCACGAGCTCGGCCCGCCGGACGGTACCGGTTTCGATCCGCGGGCGTGGTCAGGCCCATACGGCGCTGTCGACAGCTCGTACGGCATGTGTCAGTCCCCGGCCAGTTCCAGGAAATCGTCTTCGTTGCGCTGGGCGAGGCGAACATACGACCACCCCACCGCGTACAGCGCCGGGAACGCGAGCACGCCGAGAATCAGCCAGGGCAGCCGGATGCCGGCCACCGTCGCCTCGGCGATCGCGTCGACGCGCAACAGCACCGGCAGCGCGCCGAACCCGACCGCCACCATCAGGCCCAGGCGCAATGCCAGGCCCAGCTGCGCCCGGATCAGCCCACCGATCAGCGCCGCGCCGAGGTCGGTCTGCTCGACCATCTCCGTGCGCGTGCGCACCTGGCGCGCACCCCGCCGCTGCGCCAGCACCACGCGTTCCCGCGGCGGTCGCTGCGGACCCGTCACCGCTGTGACCAGTTCTGCCGAGGTCCGTGCACCAGCCGCTGCTTGAGTTCGCGCACCTGGCGACGACTCACCGGCAATTCCACCGCGCCCGCCGCCCCTTCGGCCCGCAGACACACCACCGTCGCGTTGCCCGCGCTCCGCAGCCCGGTCACCAATCGCAAGGCCACCAGATAGGACCGATGCACCCGCAGAAATCCGGCATCCTCCCACCGTGATTCCAGCGCCGACAGTGGAATTCGCACCAAATGCGACCCGCTGCCGGTGTGCAACCGTGCGTAATCCCCATCCGCTTCGACCCACGCCACATCAGCCCGGTTCACCAAGGTGGTCACCCCGCCGAGCTCCACCGGAATCACCTCGCTCGGATGCGCGGACTGCGCCACGACCGTCGCGGGCACCGAAATACGCCCCGCCAGAATCCGTCGCACCGCCTCACCCAATCGAGCACCTCGCAGGGGCTTCAACAGGTAATCCACGGCCCCCAGATCGAAGGCGGCCACCGCGTGATCATCATGGGCGGTCACGAACACCACCGCGGGCGGCTCAGCGAATTCCGACAGGATTCCCGCCAATTCCATCCCCGTGAGCCCCGGCATATCGATATCGAGAAATACCGCGTCGATCGGATGCGCCCGCAACAACCGCAAAGCCCCGGTCGCTTCACCGGCCCGATAGATCTCACCGACTCCCGCCTGCGTGCTCAGCAGATACACGAGCTCGTCCAGCGCCGGTTTCTCATCATCGACGGCGAGCACCCGCAGAGCGGTCGAGGGTTCATCGGTGTTCCAAGTCACAACCCATCCATCGTAACCGGCAGGGT
>NZ_JBHWZY010000061.1:0-14762 GCF_042727815.1 Nocardia sp. NPDC060220 | reverse complement strand
GCGTGCTGACTCAGCGCCGAACGGATCAGCACGAGGTCGCACAGGATCGGATTGTTCAAGAACGCGCGGCGCATGGTGCGCGCGTGGCGCGACAGTCGTTGCAGGACGACCGAGCCCTGCACATGCAGGTTGACCGCTGAGTAGACGGTGAAGGCCTCGTCGACCGAGAGTCCGGCCTTCACCAGGCTCGCGACCGTGCGCTCCACCTGCTCGGCGCCCAACCTCGCCGCGTGCTGACTCAGCGCCGAACGGATCAGCACGAGGTCGCACAGGATCGGATTGTTCAAGAACGCGCGGCGCATGGTGCGCGCGTGGCGCGACAGCGACTCGCGCCAGTCGTGCGCGTCGACGGCAGGGTAGGGCGCCGCGTAGATGAACTGGCGCAGCGCGCGATCGGTCATGGCGTTGAGCAGGTCGTCCTTCTTGCGGAAATACCAGTAGATGCTTGTGACGCCGACATCGAGATGTTTGCCGAGTAGCGGCATGCTGAGCCCGTCGACCGAGACCTGTTCGGCGAGTTCGAATGCGCCGTCGATGATGTCCGCGGGATTGAGCGATCCTCGTTCGCGTCGGCGACGCGGCTGCCCGAGTTTTCGACCGGTCATAGCGCGACTTGCTGATCGGCGGCGGCGTACACCGGTTCACGCTTTTCGGCGAAGGCGGCGAAGGCCTCGATCACGTCGGCCCCGGTGAGGTTGACGCCCGCGGCCTTCGCCTCGGCGTCCAGCGCCTCGGACAACGTTCGATCGGATCCGGCATTGAGCAGATTCTTGGTCTGCCGCAACGCAACGGGCGGACCCGCCGCCAGTTTGCCCGCTATCTCGTCGACGAACTCATCGATCGTCTCGGCAGGCCGCAGCCAGGTGACGAGTCCGAGCCCCTCGGCATGCTCGCCGGTGATCATCTCGGTCAGCAGGGTCAGGCGCTTGGCCTGTTGCAAACCGACGAGCCGGGGAAGCAACCACGAGCCACCGCAATCCACCGACAGCGCACGGCGGGCGAAGATCTGACAGAACCGTGCCTGCGGGGTCGCGACAACGAGATCGCAGGCCAGCGCGAGGTTCCATCCCGCGCCGACCGCAACGCCACGCACCTTGGCCACTGTCGGCACCCGCAGCTCGTGCAGCAACTGCACGGTCTCGTTGATGGTGCGCAATTCGCGAGCCGGATCCGGAAACTCGTCCATTCCCTCGGTGGCGGCGAGATCGGCTCCCGCGGAGAACGATTCGCCCGCACCGGTGAGCACAACGGCCCGCACCGTGGGGTCGCTCGTGATGTCACGCAGTGCCGCCCGCAGCGCGTGCCACAGCGGGGTGCTGATCGCGTTCTTGCGACGTGGGCGGTTGAGCGTCAGCGTGCGCACGCCGCCGGCGTTGCCGATGAGCAGTACGGGCTCGTCTGTCACAGGGTCATCCTTTCGTCGCCGTCACTGCGGACGGGGCGGGAGTGGTAGTGCCGATCGCACCGCGATCACGGAGTTCCGCGATGTCCGAAGGTGTGAATCCTGCTGCTGCCAAGACTGTCTCGGTGTGCTCGCCGAGACCGGGTACCGCACCCATCGGCGGGGCGAAGCCCGCGATGACCGGAGGCGGCAACAGGGCGGTCACCGAACCCGCGGGAGTGCTGATCTCTTGCCATCGGTCGCGCGCCGCGAGATGCGGGTGCGCGATGACCTCGCGCGGCGTTCTGAAACGAGAGTTCCCGATGCCTGCCGCATCGGCCCGAGCTTGGACGGTGGCTGCGTCATGGCGCGCACACCACTGGGCGATCTCGTTGTCCAGTTCGGTCCGGAGTCGGACCCGGTCGAGGTTGCCCGCGTAGCGCTGGTCGTCGGCGAGGTCGGGCCGATCGAGCAGATCCCGGGCGAGGCGCTGCCATTCACGGTCGTTGGTGGTGCCGAGAACCACGGTCTCGCCGTCCGAGGTTCGGTAGGCGCCGTACGGTGCGACAGCGGGGGAACTCATCCCGAGCGGTTGCTGATCGACACCGGTATGGCGGGTGTAGGTGAGCTGGTAGCCCATCAATTCGGCGGCGGTATCGAACAAGCTCACCGATGCGTGGGTGAACGGGGCAGGCTCGGCGGTGCCGCCGGTGCGCGCACCGGGTGATCGTCTGGCGCAGATCATCGCCAGGATCGTCAGCGCGGCATACAGACCCGAGCTCACATCCGCGATGGGCGGGCCCGGCTTGGCCGGTGCCCCTGGCGAGCCGGTGACGGCGCAGACTCCGGACTCTGCCTGGATCAACAGGTCGTAGGCGCGTTTGTGTGACAGCGGTCCCCCCGCGCCGTATCCGTCGATCTCCATCACCACCAGGTCCGGGTGTCGCTGCCTGAGTTCGACCGGTGAGATACCCAGTGCCGCAGTCGCCCCCGGTGCCAGGTTGGCGACGAAGACATCCGCCGTGTCGAGCAGTCGGTGCAGGACCGTCATCCCGTCCGGATTCTTGAGGTCGAGGGTGATCGACTCCTTGCCGCGGTTGGCCCAGACGAAGTGCGCGGCGAGCCCGTGGACCACGTCGTCGTAATGTCGCGCGAAATCGCCGCCGCGGGGGTTCTCGATCTTGATCACCCGGGCACCCAGATCGGCCAGTGTGCGCGTGCACATCGGTGCCGACACCGCTTGTTCGAGCGTGACGACCGTGATCCCGGCAAGCGGACCTTCCGACTCGTCCTGAACAGGGATGTGCACAGCTCACCTCATCGCTCGTCACCACGCCACTCTGGCGCACCATTGTACTGTAAGCTATACAGTAAGAAGGACCGAGTTGGCCACTGTTGCGCTCGACGTGGTTCGTCGGCCAGTGGCACGCTGTCGTGCGCAAACGACGTGCGCGGTGATCTGGACAAAGGAATTCGCGTAATGAAGTACGTTCTCGAGTATCCCGCCGAGCTGCCGACGGCATCCGACGCATTCTTGGACCCCGCGGTCATTCGTGACGTGGTGAGCCAGGCCGAGGAGTCCGGTTTTGCCGCGGTGGCGCTCAGTGAACACCCGGCGCCGTCGTTGAAGTGGCGGCACAACGGGGGTCACAACACTCTCGACCCGATCGCGGCACTGAGCTATATGGCGGGGTTCACCACGCGTATTCGATTGCTCACAAATCTGTATGTACTGCCGTTCCGTAACCCCTACCTCGCCGCGAAAGCGCTGGGCAGTCTGGACATCGTCTCGGGTGGTCGCCTGATCGCCGGCGTCGGAGCCGGATACCTGCGGGCCGAGTTCGCTGCTGTCGGCGTCGATCATGACCGGCGCGGCGAGCTGCTGGACGAAGCGCTGGATGCGCTGCGGCGCATTTGGGCCGACCCTGAAACGCCGGTCGCGGGAGTGGGTTTCGGTGCGCCGGGGCCGCTGTGGTTGCAGTCTCCGGCGCAGCGCCCGCACCCGCCGCTGTGGATCGGCGGTAACGGCAGGGCCGCTCGGCGCCGCGTCGTCCGGCACGGCAGCGGATGGATGCCGATCATCGCCGATGCCGGCATGGCCGCTGCTATGCGAACGACCGCTATCGAGAGCGCCGAGGCGTTCGGTGCCGCGGTGGCCGAGCTGCGCCATGGTCTGGCGGCAGCGGGCCGAGAGGCCGACGCGGTCGACATCCAGGTCGTATGTCCACACCTGGACCTCGGCGATACCGATACGGTCCTGGCGGCGTCGGGCTATCTGGACGACCTCGAAAAGCGTGGTGCCACCTGGGCTGTTGTGCACGTCGACGGTTCGAGCCCGGCGGCCGCTACGCAGTTCGTGAAGAGATTCGGGGCCGAGGTCATCGCAGGGCGAAGCGGCATACTGTAATGTATACAGTAACTATATCGGTATTCGGATTCTGCCGCGGCGACAACCAGCGCGCCGGTGCGGAATCGTGTATCTCACTGCGAATCGATGGTGGAGACTCTCATGACCTCAAGGGTGCCTACGGAATACGAAGACCTGCTTCAGCGACCGATCGTCGGTGTTCTCGGAACCGTGACCCCGCAGGGTTCGCCTGACCTGTCGCCCATGCGCTTCACCTGGGACGGTGCGCACCTGCGGATGAGCCATACGATCCCGCGACGCAAGTTCACCAGCTTGCAGGCGAACCCGAACTACTCGTTTCTCATCACCGACCCCGATGTGCCGACCAGGTCGCTGGAGACACAGGGATGGCTGGTCACGGTCTTGGGAGACGATGAGGGGGTCTTCTATCGTGAGCTGAGCGAGTTGTACGGTGACGTCGACGCCGGGCCGCCCGATGATGTCTACGATCGCGTCGTGCTGATTCTCGACGTAACCAGGTTTACCGTGAAGTGACTGCTCGCCGATAGTCCTACCCGAACCGTGCAACATCCCGAATACGCAATGCGGCTCCCCGTCACCGACGGGGAGCCGCATATTTCGCGCTATCGGTTGGGTGACTCCTGGGCGACATTCGAGCCGATCAGATCGAGAGCGTTGTCGCGCATCACTTTCCGGGTGTCCTCATACGAGAATTCCGGAAACTGCGGAATGTCCGCGGTGAAGGTCGTCGGATCGGCGAGCCCCTCGCCGTGTGGCCAATCGGAGCCGAACAAGACCTTGTCCACGCCGATCGTCGCGGCGAGCAGTTTGACGTCGTCTTCGTAGTAGGGCGCGATCCAGACATTGTTCTTCAGCTGCTCCACCGGATCCTCGGTGAAGTGGTGAGGAGCAGTGTTCGCGGCCTTCTTCAAGCGCTTGATCAACCGGTAGACGAAGTACGAGCCGTTCTCGATGCTCACCACTCTGAGCTTCGGGTGGCGGGTGAACACCTGGTGCACGATCATCGAGGCGATCGTGTCGTGGATCGCGCGATCGTCGAGCAGGATCTGATCGAGCGGATCCTTCTTGCCGAATCCCTCGAACGTCGCCGTGCCGCCCCACAGCGCGTTGATGGCGAGATATCCGCTGTCGGACAGGTGGAAGCCGACTGGTACGCCGGCTTCGGCCAGGCGGGCCCACACCGGGTCGTGCAGAGGGTCACCGAGGGATCGCGGGCGTGTCACACCGGGTACCGGTGCCGGGCGCACGAGCACCATCTTGGCGCCGCGGCTCAGCGCGAACTCGACCTCCTCGACCGCCGCCGCCGGATCGGCGAGGGAGATGATCGGCGCCGAGATGATGCGGTGGTCGGGACGGCCGAATCCCCAGTCCTCGTCGAGCCACAGGTTGAAAGCGTGGACCGAGGCGATCGTCGCGGGAATGTCGTGCTTGAGCGCTTCCTCTACCCCGCAGGCGAAGGTCGGCAGCATGAAGACAGTTTCGAGGTTCTGCCGATCCAGGACCGTCACGCGAGCGTCGCGGTTCTGGTACTCGGGGTGCTCGGACAGGCGGTCTACCTTCATCAACGAGGCCGGAGAGACGCCCTCGGGAATCTCACCGCGAAACAGCAGATCGAGGCACCCGGGCTCGATGATCGGGTCGAACGTCGGGTTGGGGACGAATTGGTTGACCTTTCCGCCCATTATCGCCAGCGTGCGCTTTCCATCGTTGACCATCTGCACCCCGCGCTGCTTGAACTCTTTGGGCAGATGGCGGGTGAACGCGTCCAGTGGTTCGTAGTAGTGGTTGTCGACATCGACCGCCAGATAGTCCAGCTTCGTCATTCTTCGTCCTTTCGCAACCGGTGGTCTCGCCGGGCGCTCCGTTGTCGAAACCGGGCGATCGGCATCCGGCACGGACCGCGCCGTGAAGACCTCCAGGGAGACCATCGTCGGCACTAACGTTTGACTTACTGTACCTCTTTCAGTAGCGCCTCGCGCAAGTCCGGCTTCGTAGCGGTTCGCGGTCGACGCGTGTCAGTCGGCAGCGCTGATCAATGCGAGTGTCCCCAGGTCGCGAATCGCCCGGCAGCTGCGCTCCAGCATGACGAGGAAGACCTCTTCGCCGCGCGCTGTCGGTGTCGCGAAGGCGGCGCCGAGGGCGATGATCAGCGGAGCCTGCACCATTCCGAATCGATAATCCTGCCAGCATGTTTCGCGGGTATATCCGGTGACGCCGTACTCGAGCAGTCTCCGGTGGTACACGTCGACGAGGCTGTTCTCGCACGCCGATCGCGCGTCGGGGTCCAGACCGGTCGCGGTGAAGTAGGCGAGATCGCGCGCGGGCAACCCGACGCCGAGCGTTTGCCAGTCGACCACGCTGACGTGGCTCGTCGCGGTATCGAACATGAGGTTGTCGAGTCGATAGTCTCCGTGCAGCAACGCGAATCGGCCGGTGTCGGAGCCGGCCTGCAGCCAGGGTGTCACCAGACCCAGGGCCTCGGAGAAGGTTTCACGGTCGCGATGATCCATGCGCGCGCCGAGCTTGTCGAGCGTGATGTCGGCGGCCATCCGCGCCACTTCGCCGAGGCCGCCTGCCGCTGCGGTGTCACCCGGTTTGGGCATCGCTACGGCGAGGTCCAGCCAGCGTGGATCGCGCCAACTCGGCCCGTGTAGACCGGCCAGCGCGGACACGGCCTGGTACGCCGCATCGGTCCCGCAGCCCGCGATCTGGTCGCCGGGGACGGCGGGGGACAGGTCGGCGAGGAGCAGGGCGAATTCGGTCCCGTCCTCGGTGATGTCGCTGTAGAAGCAGCGTGGCGTCGGCACGCTCGTCTGCGTAGCGGCTTGTCTGTAGAAGGTGATCTCGCTGAGATAGCCGAGCGTGACGCCCGCCCGCACGCCGTCGTCGTCGGCGGGCAGTTTGATGACGAAGGTCGACGGGAATTCGTGCTCGCTGTGTGCATAGCGTGGCGTGATTCGGAACGTCGCCCCGGTCTGGCCGGTGCCGATCGGGCAGATCTCGACACCCTCGACGACGTCTGCCTCCGGTCCGAGCACCGCCTGCAGCCAGTGGCTGGTGATGTCGGCGGCGCGGCGCGGAATCGGTACGGTCGCACTCATTTCGAGGCCCTCACTGTGTCGCTGTCTCGGTACGCGGCGACGACAGGCGCGAGTTCTTCGGGAGTCGCGCCGTGCAGGATCACGCGGTCGGCGCCGTTACCGAATTCCTCGCGTATTCGGTCGGCGCATTGCCTCGGCGTGCCGGTGGCCGCCGATGCCAGCCACTCCGAGGGCAGTATCGCCGCGATGTGCTCGATCTGGTCGGCGGTCGCGACCCCGTCGATCGGACCGGCGATCGAGGTGACGACCCGGTCTTCGCGGAACCGCCGCAGCGCGCCCGGATCCCAGCCGTTCGTGCGCACCATCAGGTCCCCGTATCCCTGCAGATATGTCGCCAGCCGGGCCACGGTCTTCTTCAAGCGAAGCTCTTCTGGCAGATGGTCGCCCACGGTTGCCAGGCATGACCAGACCCGCACCGAATCGGGATCGCGATCGGCCTTCTCGGCAGCGAGCTCGACCGTCCGCACGCACCGTCGCAGAGTCTCCGGTGAGAAGTAGGTGTGCAGGATGACATCGTCGAAGACCCGTCCGCCGAGCGCCAAGGTGTTCGGACCGAACGCGACCAGTGCGAGTGGAATGTCCTCATCGAAGCTCTGGTCGAGAAAGAGTACGGGGTAGGCGCCCAGTGGGCCGTCGTGGCCGATGATCGCCTCTCCCCGCCACAGCCGTCGCATGACGTGGGCCCAATCCTCCATCTGAGCGGTGGTCACCGCTGGGATGCCGAACGCGGAGTACATTGCCGCGACGCCCCGCCCGATACCGAGAGTGAACCGGCCCCCGGAGAGCCTGTGCATGGTCGTGGCCCACGACGCGGTGACCAAAGGGTGGCGCGTGTTGTGGTTGGTCGCGGCAGTGGCCACCCTGGTTCGCTCTGTCACCGCGCAGGCCGCGCCGGTGAGCGACGCGGCCTCTTTGACGTTCCAGCGTTCGGAGATGAACGCTGTGCCGAGCCCGAGTTCCTCACCCCTGCGCGCATCTTCGATCAGGCGTGCCGGACCGCCCCCGCCCGAGCCCGCCAACAGGTAGTAACCCAACTCTTCGAGTGAGCGCTGGTCCACGGTCATGGTGTACCTCGATCTGGAATCGCGAAGGAGACGGCGCAATCCTCAGGTCCGGAGTGGTCGTGGCCTCGGCGCAGCTCGGCTGGGAACTGGTCGACGCTCACACGTGCAGCGCGGTGAGGACTGGGGGAGCCTCTCGAAGAGGCTACCAATGGGGCAACGGTAATGCTATCGGTTCAGTGAACGGTAGTAGGCCGGAATCACTGATCGATCTGTCCGTGGCGACGCGCAGCGGGTGAGGCTGACCAGCACCGCTCCCTACGTGTTCGCGAATTCCCTGTAGAGATCGGGCAGGAATTGGGCCAGGTGGTGCATCTCCTGCCCGCAGTGCAGCAGGAGATCGCGGGCGAGATCGGTGCCGAGGACGAGATCCGCTGCATCGACCGAGGCGCCCCTGCTGATGGCTTGTGCGGCTCGGACGAGGTCGGGGCTGTGGAGCCGGTAGTGGTTGAGATAGAAGCGGCTGCGCATTTCGCATCCGCCGGGAACGGGCCGAACCTGATGCGCGAGCCACCCCAGATCGACAGGCGCCACGCTGCTGCCTACCCGTCCGAAAATCACTGTGTGTCCAGCGGGTACATCGAATCCGTGGTCCTGTGGATCGAGAAAAGCGATAGCCAGCTGTTGTAGTTTCGGGCCGACGTACTCATCGACATAGGAGATATTGCCGACGTACTTCGCGCGATCCGGCACCGCGTGGCCGGTCTTGTCCACGCTGATTCCGGCATAGAGGTGTGCGTCAGGATGCCACAGCTTGTATCTCGCCGATTCCGCCGAATGCCAGCCGAACCACCAATCCCACATCGCCGCAGAGACATTCGGCATATCGGTGCGTACTGCCGCCCACACCATCCCGCTCGCGGTCTGTCCGTATCCGGTCTCGACCGGAGAGTAGCCATGGGCGGCGAGATCGTGCGAAAGTGCCGAAAAATCCGGAATGGTATTCGGCGGCACCGGCGGACCGTCGTAGGTGGTGAGCACTGATGCCGGTGCGGGTGCGGTTCGTGCGGCCATGAACCGCGCATAGGGCTTCGCCCGATCGTCGGCGGAGTACCCCTGGTATCGGACGCCGGGGTCTTCTTCGGCATGTGACACGGCCGAGGCCCCCGCGCCCGAGAACGCTCCACCGACCAGCAGGGCTCCCATGGACAGAGTCTGCCGTCGAGTCCACCGCCTGTGTCTCCACATGTGTCGACGCTATCGAAAGCCGCCCGGCGCGGACCGCGGAACGGCGTGAGCAGGCCGCGTTCTGTGGGAACTAACAGACCGGCTCGCACACCAATAGGTCCCGTCGACATTCATCGAGGCGCGACGCGTGCACTGAGTGGCAGTGTCACCGGAGTTCAGCCGTCGACGGTGTTGGGCGCCAAACCGGCCACGAACGGGGTATCTCCGTCGTATTTCCCGAATTTGGCGGCGCCACCGGGGGAACCGATCGTGTCGAAGAAGTCCACGTTCGTCTGCGTGTAGCCCGTCCACTGGTCGGGGACGTCGTCCTCGAAGAAGATCGCCTCGACCGGGCAGACCGGTTCGCAGGCACCGCAGTCGACGCATTCGTCGGGCTGGATGTAGAGCATCCGGTCGCCCTCGTAGATGCAGTCCACCGGGCATTCCTCGATGCAGGCTCTGTCTTTGATGTCGACGCAGGGTTCGGCGATCACGTAGGTCATGCGGTCGGGATTTCTTCGAGTGCTTCGAGCCGGGCCGGGACGTGTTTGTGCCATGGGGTGCCTGCGAAGGCGTCTTTGAGTTCGAGGCCGGTCAGTTCGTTGGGGGAGACCCCGGCACTGGTCGTTGTTCCGTCGCCGGTGGGGTAGTCGAGGCCGAAACCGTTGGGCAGGGCGATGTTTCCTGCCCGCATCATGTCGCTGACCTCGACGATCACGGTGGCGGATCCATTCGCGGTGACCAGTCGTGCCGGGGCGCCGTCGGTCAGCCGCAAGGCGGTGGCATCCTCGGCGCTGATCCGGAGGTGGCCGTCGCGGTCACGGCGACGCCAGTCGGGGTTGCGGAAGATCGTGTTGGCGGTGAACGAGCGCCGCTCACCGGCGGCCAGGACCAGCGGGAACTCCGGGGTCGTCCACGCCGTGCGCGCGGTGGGCAGCCGGCGGACCTGGTCGAGCAGATTGTCGATGTCGATGGTGAAGCGGCGGTCCTTGCGCTTGACGTAGTGCCAGACGTCATCCCAGGTGTCGTCGGTGAAGACCACGCCGGTCGGGGATTCGATGATCGCGTCGAACAGCCGGTTGCCCGGCGTCAGGCCGGTGCCGGTGAAGCCCGCTCGGGCAACGGCTTTCGGGTTCGACATCGCACATATCTGACTGATGCCCCACAGCACCGCGGCGCCCCTCATCTGTGGCGCCATCGTGGTGCCGAGCGTTTCGTACAACAAGTACGGAGCGATCTTTCCGAGGGCGGGATCAGCGGCGACGGTGGCCAGGAAGGTCGCGCCGAAGGTGTCACGGCCGGTCTGCGCGGCGCGTCGGAGCCGGGCGACGGTGTCGGTGTCGAGGACCCGCATGCGTCGAAGTACCCGCGCGTAGATCTCGGGTTCGGGCAGCGTGCCGTCGAGCGGCTCCATGAGCGGTTTGCGGAGGTGAACGACATTGCGCGGGAATTCGAAGTTGAAGAACGTCGCTTCGGGCTTCTCGTACTGGCTGGCGGCGGGCAGCACATAGTCGGCCTCACGCGCGGTTTCGGTGAACGCCACATCGATCACGACCGACAAGTCCAGTGTGCGCATCGCGGCCCGGAAGCGGGGCGAATCGGCGAGGGAATGCGCCGGGTTGGACGAGTCGATCCACATCGCGCGGAAGCGATTCGGGTGGTCGGTGAGGATCTCGTCGGCTATCGAATTGCAGGGGATCAGGCCGCCGATGATCTTGGCGCCGGTGACCGGTGAGGTCCGGCCGCCGCCGCCACTACCGCCGCTGGCGAGCATCCCGCCCGCCAGGGGAACCATCGCGCCGAGCAGGGCCGAGGCCCCGGCCTCCACCCGCGCGCGCAGCGGAGTCACCCGGGCGAGGGCGGGCAACGTCGCGCTGATCGCCGTGGCCGCCGCGGTGACGGTCCGCGCCGTCAACCGCTTCTGCGCGCGGGCCAGTGCGCTCGGCTTCTTGCGCGGTGATCCGGACCCGGAACCGCCGGTCAGCATCGCGAAGGAGGAGTGCAGGTACATGGTGCCGGGTCTGCCGAAGTTGCCGGTGACGATCCACAGGAGTTTGTTCAGGTAGGACACCAGGGTGCTGTTGGGCGCCTGCTGGATGCCGAGGTCCTCGTAGACGCACACGCTCGACGCGGCCGCGATCCGGCGCGCTGCCCCCCTGATCTCGCCCTCGCCGACGCCGCAGATCGTCGCGAAATCCGTGATGTCGCAGGCCTGGAACGCCGCCTGGACCTCGTCGTAGCCGGTGGTGTGCGCGGCGATGAAGTCGGCGTCGACCAGGTCTTCCTGCACGATCACCGCGACCAGTGCGGCCATCAGCCAGGCGTCGCGCCCCGGCAACACCCGCAAGTGGTGCTCGGCCATCGCCGCGGTTTCACTGACGCGCGGATCGATCACGATCATCGAACGGGTCGGGTCGGCGGCTACCTGCTTGAGTACCGGTCTGGCCCGCGGAAAGCTGTGTGATTGCCAGGGGTTCTTGCCGACGAACACCAGTACTTCGGCGTGTTCGAAATCGCCTTTGGTGTGACCGCCGTACAGGCGGCCGTCGACCCAGATCTCCCCGGTCTTCTCCTGTGCCAGCGCATTGGAGTGATAGATCGAGCCCAGTGCCCCGCGCAGCCCGGCCGCGTTGGCGGCCCCGAGGTGGTTACCTTGGCCGCCACCGCCGTAGAAGAAGATCTTGTCCCCGCCGTGTTCGTCGGTGATGGCGGAGAGTTTCGCGGCGATCTCATCGATCGCTGTGTTCCAGTCGATCTCCTGGTAGGTGCCGTCGGGCCGGCGTTTCAGTGGGGTGGTGAGGCGGTGGGCGCCGTTCTGGTACAGGTCCAGGCGCATCGCCTTCTCGCAGGTGTAGCCCTCCGATGCCGGATGCGCCTTGTCGCCGCGGATCTTCGCCAAGCGGCGACCCGCCACCTCGACGGTGATCCCGCAGTTGCACTCGCACAGCACACACGCGGTCGCCTTCGGTTCGGCCATGTCACACCCCTTCGACGAAAATATGCTAGGCAACATAGCATAATGTTATGCCAAGTAGCATAGTATTGCTGAGTTGACCCGAATCCCGTAAGGAGCGCGACGACATGGGAGCCCGCACCGACACCCGGCAGAAGATGCTCTACAGCGCTGTCGAGCTCCTTCGCGAACGTGGCTCGGCCGGGGTGACCATCGACGCCGTGCTGGCGCGCAGTGAGGCACCGCGCGGATCGGTCTACCACCACTTCCGCGGTGGACGCGCCCAGATCATGACCGAGTCGCTCGCGCTGGCCGGTGACGCCATCGGCACCATCATCGACAAGGCGGTGGAGCAGGGATCGGTCGCGGCGTTGCGGCGATTCGGGCAGTTCTGGAACACCCTGCTCGCGCAGTCCGACTTCGAGGCAGGCTGCCCCGTCGTCTCGGTAGCAGTCGGCAGCTCGCCCGATGACCGGCACCTGCAACCGGCGGTCGCGGGCATCATCCAACGGTGGCAAGCCGCCCTCGTCACCGCGCTCGAAGCCGACGGTGTCGAATCCGAGCGCGCCGTTCGGCTGGCCACCATGGCGATCGCCGCCATCGAAGGCGCGGTGATCCTGTGCCGGGTCAATCGATCCACGACGGCGCTCGACGATGTCATAGAAGAACTCGAGGGGCTGCTCACCTCGGTGGTCGCCGGCTGAGGTGCCTCGGTGCCCGGCGTCGCGATGGTCGCTCGTGTTCCGGGCTCCGCAGTGAGCCGGTGCTCTGGGGTCGTGGGAGCGAATTCCTATTGCTGCATCTAGTGCAGCTACAGCGTGTGTAGAATTTTCCTCTGCGCTGTCGCTGGACTCACTCGGCGCGGAGAGGGTGGTACGCGATCGTGGCCGAACGGCAGGGCAGGGCAGCATATGCCCCGCGAATGGCTCCTGAGCAGCGCCGGGAGCAACTGTTGGACGCGGTTTTGCGGGTCATTGTCGGGCAGGGCGTGCACAAGGTGTCCATCGACACTGTCGCGAAGGAGGCCGGTGTGAGTCGCCCGGTCGTCTACGGCCATTTCGACGACTCCGACCAGCTGCTGCTGGCCTGCCTCGACCGGGAGGAGGCCGCGGCGGTAGTGCAGATGGCCACCGTAGTCCCGATGATGACGACCGATCCGATCCAGGCAATGGCGGACAGCCTCGAGCATTTCCTCGACGCGGTGCAGGCCGCGCCCGATAGATGGCGGGCGGCGTTCCAGCTCGCCGACTCCAGCACTCCCGCCTTCCGCCGCCGTCTCGAACGCGGACGCCGAGCGTTCACCGAGGCGCTGACCGCGTATGTGCGCGCGGCGGCGCCGTCCGGACAGCTTGTCTCGGTCGATGTCGAACTCACTGCCCGTCTCGTGTACGCGCTGTTCTGGGAAGCGGGCCGACTCGTTCTGGCGGAACCCGATGCGTTCCCGCCGCAGCGTATTCGTGACTACGCCGCACAGCTCATTCCCGCTCTGCCTGCGTTTCATACCTCTGCCTGATCGAGCCGGGTCGACACCATCGCGGCCGTCGATGTTTCGCCGCCTTCTCTAGGCGCTGCTGTTTACCGGCCGAAGATCAGCGTTATCGAGCGGCGACCTCGGCATGCCTTGCCGTCGTGTTCATCGACTTCCCGGTGTACGCCCCGCGTGAGGCCCGAAAACCGACTCGTGCTTGACAGGGCACCGCCAGGTATCAAATACTACACTCAATGTAGCTACAAAGACTGTAGCTTTTGATGGGAGGTCGCCATGACGCGCCGGTACTGCATCATCGGAGCGGGATACACCGGTCTGGCCGTGGCCAAGGCCTATACCGACCTCGGTCTCGACTACGACCACATCGAGGCGACCGCCGCGATCGGTGGCAACTGGTCGCACGGGGTGTACGACTCCACCCACCTGATCAGCGCCAAAGCGGTCACCGAGTACCCCGACTATCCGATGCCGGATGACTATCCGGATTTCCCCAGTGCCGGGCAGATGCGCGACTATCTGCATTCCTTCGCTGCCGCATTCGGGCTCGATCGGCGCATCGAGTTCGACTCTCAGGTCACCGACGTCGCGCCGCTCGATGACACCGGTACGGCGGGCTGGCGAGTCGAATTCGCGAGCGGTGAGGCACGCGAGTACACCGGCGTCGTCGTCGCCAACGGGCACTACTGGGACACCAACATTCCGACGTATCCCGGCGAATTCACCGGCAAGCAGATCCACTCCAAGAACTACAAGCGCCCCGCCGACCTCGACGGCACGCGGGTCCTGGTCGTCGGCGCCGGTAACTCCGGATGCGATCTGGCGGTGGAAGCCGCACTGAATTTCGGTACGTCGGAGATCTCTCTTCGCCGCAGCTACTGGTTCATCCCGAAATATGTGCTCGGCGTGCCGAGCAGCAAGTTCGACATCGGCTCGGTTCCGGTGCCGAAACTGCTGCAGGAGGCCGTCTTCCGGTCGATCGTCGCAGTGGGGATGGGTAGCTTTCACCAGTTCGGGCTGGAGAAGCCGAAGCACCGCATCTTCGACCAGGATCTGGTGGTCAACCAGCAACTGCCGTATTTCCTCAAGCACGGCCGGATCGCGGTCCGTCCCGAGATCGCGCGCTTGGACGGGCACACAGTGCATTTCGTCGACGGCACCAGCGGGGAGTACGACACCATCGTCTGGGCCACCGGTTTCAGGACAACCTTTCCGTTCCTGCGC
>NZ_JBHWZY010000060.1:0-14764 GCF_042727815.1 Nocardia sp. NPDC060220 | reverse complement strand
GCGGAGAAGATGCCGTCGACGTCGGTGTAGATCTCGCAGACATCGGCTTTCAGCGCCGCGGCCAGCGCGACGGCGGTGGTGTCGGAGCCGCCACGGCCCAGCGTGGTGACGTCCTTGCTGTCCTGGCTCACGCCCTGGAAGCCGGCCACCAGCACGATCTGCCCCTCGGCCAGCGCCTCCTGCAGGCGGCCCGGGGTCACGTCGATGATCTTGGCGTTGCCGTGCGCGCCGGTGGTGATCACGCCGGCCTGCGAGCCGGTGAACGAGCGAGCTTCGGCGCCGAGCGTGTGAATAGCCATGGCCACCAAGGCATTCGAGATGCGCTCGCCCGAGGTGAGCAGCATGTCCATCTCGCGAGCAGGCGGCGCCGGGGCCACCTGCTCCGCGAGATCGAGCAACTCATCGGTCGTGTCACCCATCGCCGAGCACACGACAACTACATCGTGCCCCTGCTTCTTGGTCTCCACGATCCGTTCAGCGACGCGCCGGATCCGCTCGGCGGTAGCCACCGAGGATCCTCCGTACTTCTGAACTACGAGAGCCACAGCAGGTCCTTCACGATCGAGTGTCAGGTTGGTATCAGCGACCAAGAGTACCGGGCGCGGGCCACCGGTTTTGCTGCTACCTGCCCTGCCTGTGGAAAACGACACAGGCTTGTCACCTGTGGATAACCACGGAATTCACGCTCGATCGAACCAGGTGACCTGCGTGCCGTTGTCGAATTCCTTGCGCCGCACCGGAGCGAACTGTGTCGGTTTGAAGACGCCGGTGAAAACAGGGACACCCTCGCCCGCGACGATCGGATAGCTCTTGATGATCATCTGGTCGATCTCGTCGAGCAGCTGCCCGGCCAGCTTCCCGCCGCCACACAGCCAGATGTCGCCGCCCTCGCGCTGCTTGAGCTCGCGCACCAGCTCGAGGGGATCACCGGAGACGATCTCGACTCCGGGATGGTCGGCCTGGTCGAGTGTGGACGAGACGACGTACTGCTTCAGGTGCGAGAACGGGCTCTCGACGTGCTCATCCGGCAGCACGTAGGTGCCGCGCCCCATCAGCACGGTGTCCCAGTTCTTGGCAGGCAGGTCGGGGTCCATGCCGAAGTGCGCGCGCAGGTGGGTCGGGATGGAGTCGGGAAACTCCGTCATCATCCACTCCACATAGTTCTGCGGTGTCGGATAGAAGTCGACCTCGCCGCCGGAGCCCGCGATGTAGCCGTCGAGGGAAACGCCGATGTAGTAGACAAGCTTTCGCATGGTTACCGCCTCAGATGTAGTACTCTGTTTGAAGTGGTTTCAACGTAGTACTACGGATGGAGTGGTGTCAAGTGCGAACTAATCCCGAGCGTCGGCAAGCCCTGCTCGACGCGGCCATCGAGGTCCTCGCCGACGAGGGCGCCCGCGGCCTCACCTTCCGCGCGGTGGACAAACAGGCGGCCGTCCCCGCCGGCACCGCGTCGAACTACTTCGCCAATCGCGACGAGCTGCTCACCCAGGCCGGCGTCCGCTTCTACGAGGTGGTGCAGCCGAGCGAGGAGACGATGGCCCTGGTCAACGACGGCCCGAAGGACATCGACAACATCACCACGCTGATGAAAGAGGTGGTCGGGCGCATCGAATCGCATCGCAAGGCCTATCTCGCGCTGCTCGAACTTCGACTCGAGGCAACCCGGCGGCCCGAACTGCGCACGGTGCTCACCGAACGCGTCCGGGCCGACATCGATTTCAACGTCCGCAACCATCTGGCGTCCGGTCTGCCCGGCGACGCGGAGTCGGTACTACTGCTCTATCTGGCGCTCAATTGGCTCATCGTCGAACACCTCACACTGCCCGGAATCTTCACCGAGGAGCAGAGCATGGCACTGATCGAAACGGCCGTCGAGCGTGTGATAAGCAGCTGACCCGGTCATTTGTCCAGACCATAGACGTGTTGACGATCACTGGTACCACTGTGCACAATCGGGCGCGAAAGCTGCGGGGGTTCGGAGGATAGACACAGATGCGCTCGAAGATCGACATCCGATTCACCGTTGACGCCGAGATCGACCAAGTGATGGACGCACTACTGGCCGTTGACCTGATGTCGGAGTGGTCGACCTCGCTCAGTGATGTCCGGGTCGGGCCGCGCGATGCCGACGGCAGGCCGCGCCGAGTTTTCGCCACCGCCCACTTCATGGGTAACTCCGACGCCCAGGTGCTCGAATACTCCTGGGAGCAGTACCGGTCCGAGTGGCGGGTGGTCGACAGCAGCCGCGGTTCCAAGGGCGGCGGCTGGATCGAACTGGTCGACACCCCGGAGGGCACCGAGGTCGACTACCACGTAGAACTCTCCCTTCCGCTGCCCATTCCGGGCATCCTGTTCAACCGAAGCCTGCGCAAACTGCACGACGAGACGGTCGCGAACTTCATCGACTTCGCCGAGCGGTACCCAGAGGTCGGTGGCTTCGCGGCCGGCTAGATCGCGCCGTCGGAGAACCCCGCGTCGTCGACCTTCAGTCCGCGAATCGCGACCCGGGGTGCGAATATTGACCCCATGATCGGAAATCGACGGGTCCGGTTCCAGCCCGTCACCGAAGAGAACTCGGTGACCCAGCTCGAGCTGTTCTTCGACCTGGTGATCGTCTTCGCGTTCACCATGGTCACCGCACTGGCCGCCGACGACACCACCGCGGCGAACATGCTGCGTGCGACGCTGGTACTGGCCCTGATGTGGTGGCTGTGGATCGCGTATTCGTGGCTGGGCAATGTGGTGCGCGCCGACGAGGGCATCACGCGGGTCGCGATGTTCGTCGCGATGGGCGGTGCGTTCCTGGCCGCGCTCACCATTCCCGAGGCCTTCAGCGATCTGGCCGGTGGCTGGTTCGGTCCGCTGGTGTTCGCGGTGGCCTATCTGGTCGTGCGACTGGTGCACGTGGTGGTGTTCTGGACGATCAGCGCCGGGGATGCCCAGCTGCGCAGGCAGTTGCTGCGCTGGGCGGTCGGCTCGGTCACCGTCGGAACGACACTGCTGGTCGTCGCCGCGATGACGACCGGTCTCACCCAGATCCTGCTGTGGCTCGCCGCGATCGTCGGGGACATGGTCTGGACCTGGGCGGCGGGCACCGACTGGCGCCTCAACTCGGCCAAGCACTACTCCGAACGCTACGGGCTCATCATCATCGTGGCGCTGGGCGAATCCATCGTCTCGATCGGCATCGGAGTGGCCGGACTACCCATCTCGTGGCCGATCACGCTCGGTTCGATGCTCGGTTTGGCCATATCCGGCCTGCTGTGGTGGCTGTACTTCGATGTCGCCGCGATCTCGATCGAGCACGCGTTCGCCCATGCCAAGGACGCGCGACAGATCAAGATCGCCCAGAACACCTACATGTACGGGCATTTCCCGATGATCGTCGGCATCATCGGGCTCTCGCTCGGCTTGAAGAAGGTGCTGTACTACGTCGGCGATTCCTCGCACCACACGCTCACCGATCCGCTGTACGGCATCCCGCTCGGTGCGCTCTACGGTGGCCCCGCGCTGTTCCTGCTCGGCATCACGTTCGCGAAATACTATGCGACCAAGTCATTGTCGACCGAACGCCTGGTGGTAGCCGCGTTGCTGTTCGCGCTCATCCCGTTCGCCGCGCACCTGCCCGCGCTCGCCTCGCTCACCGTGCTGTGCGCGCTGCTGTCCGTGCTGGTGATCTTCGAGACCCTGCGCTTCGCCCAGCCGCGCGACCAGATCAGGCACGCTTGACCTGACCGAGGTGGTGGCGCACGCCGTGCTCGGCGGGCGTCGCCCCACGGTGCGAGGGCGGGACCCGCACCCCGGCACGCACCGCGTCGTTGATCTGGTCGAGGTTCTCCCGCAGCATGTCCGCGACCAGTTCGTCGGTGCGCGGGTCGTCGAGCAGCTGGCGCAGCATCCGGTAGACCGTGTCGGCGACGAGCCGGATGATGTCGTCGTGGAACGGGACGTAGCGCAGTTTGCCGGTCTGCGGGTCGTTCTTGATCAGGTCCATGATCAGCTGGTCGACCTCGGCGTGGTTCTCCTCCAGCGCGGCGGCGATGTTCTGGGTGTAGTGGCCCGCGCGCAGGACCTTGGAGACCTCGTCGAGGATCGCGATCGTCATCGGACGCTTGATCACGTCGACGATCGTGCCGACGAACCGGTTGACGATCGTCGCGGTGACCCGCTCCCCCAGTGCCCGGTCGGCCACCCGGCCCAGCCGGATCAAGATCACCACGATGCGCAGCAGCCGGAAACTGCGGAACAGCGGGCTGGTCACCGGGATCATGCCGAGGACTTCGTACCAGTAGATGAACGGGAACGACCACGGCCACCCCGCCCGCCGCCAGCGCCAGACGAACTCGACGAGGAAGATCGCGCAGATCGACGTGTCGACGATGACGATCGCGTGGTACGTCGGGCCGCTGACCTCGAAGAAGGTGATCCACACGACCAGCACCACCGAGATGATCGCGAGGATCAGCATGAGGATGTCGGTACGCAAGGTCGGCGTTTTCGAGCGCACGTCCGGCAGGGCCTCGACCCGTTCGATCCCCGGTGAAGCCACTGTTGCTCCTGAATATCTGGCGGTCGGCGCCGCGTAGGTCGGCCTTGACATCGCTGCCCACGCTAATTGGTCGACCGACGCCGCGAGGGGAGTTGCCGACGCCGGTCGGTGGCGTGTTCAGCCGCGCAGGACGGCCTCGATGTTGCGTTCCGCCAGCGCGGTGATGGTCAGGGACGGGTTGACCGTCGCGGTGCTGCCGGGAATCGCGGCACCGTCCATCACGTAGAGGCCGGGGTGTCCGTGGACGCGGCCGAAGGCGTCGGTGGCTTTGCCGAGGACCGCGCCGCCGAGCGGGTGCGCGGTGAACTGGGCGTTGGCGTCGTAGCCCAGCGCGCCGTATTCGGCGACCGCGCCCGCGCGCTCGGCGATCCGGTGGTCGACCACGCGAGCCGCCGCGGCGACCGCGTGCTGCGTGGCCGCCGACCAGTTCAGGCCGACGCCGCCCGACGCCGTGTGATAGCCGAAACGGGCACGGGTCGGATCGAGGACCATGCCGAGCGAGGCCAGCGCGCCGGTCTCGAACGGGATACCGGGGATGTACCAGTTCTCCAGGGTGAGGGGCACGTTGGATTCGTCGTGGATCCGGCTGGCGCTCGGCACACCTTGGCCCTGCCCCGCGACAGCGCTCGCGCCGCGGGCCAGCACCACGTCACCGTTGGTGCCGAAGCCGTCGCCGATGTGCTCGTTGAGGTTGGGCAGCGTGCCGGTGGCCTGGGCACGGACCAGCAGCTCCGAAGTACCGATGGAGCCCGCGCCGAGGAACAGCTTGTCGCAGGTCAGGTTGCGGGTGCTCAGCACCTGACCGGTCGGGGCCAGCTTCGATACGGCCACCACGAACCTGCCGCTCGCCTCCTGGGCGATGGCGTCGACGCGGTGGCCGGGGAACACCTGGGACTTGCCGGTCTCGCGGGCGTAGCGCAGGTAGTTCTGGTTGAGGTCGAACTTGGCGCCGTTGGAGTTGCCGAGGTTCGAGCGGGCCGAGGTGGCGGAGGCGCGGGAGGTGCCCGCGAGCTCGCTGCGCAGCACGTCCCAGGTGAAGATCGAGTCGTTGGGCAGCGGCTGGTATCCGGCCGCGCGCACCTGGTCGTCCCAGGCGCGCGAGTGCGCGAACGGCGAGGAGTTGTAGATGTCGGCCGGCATCGTGTCGAGCCGCAGCATCTGGCGCACCCGCGGGTAGTAGACGCTTTCCAGCTCGCCGTAATCGACGACGCCACCGAAGACCTGGTCGAACAGTGTGCGTTGCGGAGCCACCATCGCTCCGCTGAAGATCACCGAACCGCCACCGACCGCGGCGGCGCGCCACACGTCGAGCCCGGAATATTCGGTCACATCCAGCACTCCGCCGAACGCGCTGAAACTCATCGGCACCTTGGTGACGCCGGTGAAGCTGGTGCGATGCCAGAACCCGCGGCCGTCGGGTAGATCGTCGCCGGTGAAGATCTCACGCCACGGGTCGTTGGGCCAGTGTGAACCGCGCTCGAGCACGGTGTTGGCGATCCCGGCCTCGGCCAGGCGCAGCGCCGTCACGGCGGCGCCGAAGCCGGATCCGATGACGATGGCCTGCGTGTGGGCGGGTGCGTCCGGAATCGGCGCGAAGATCTCCGGCACCCAGGACTGGAACATCGCCTCGCGCGGATCCGCCGAAGCGGGCACGCTCGCCAGCGTCGTTCCCACAGCACCGGCAACAGCCGCCAGTCCCGCCGCCTTGAAAAAGGCACGTCTGTGCACCAGGCCACCTCCCTCATCACGCATGGCCGACGCGAAGAATACCTTGCAAACCGGACAATCGCCCGGTCGTACGGGTATTTGTCACATGTCATGGCGACGCGTGGTGCGGGGTGGGACCTCAGCTGGTGAGCAGGCGGATCACCGCGATCGTGCCGACAACCACGATCACCCCTCTGAGCGCATTCGGCGGTAACTTCCGCCCGACCTTCGCGCCGAGCTGCCCGCCGATGATCGAGCCGACCGCGATCAACGCGACCACCTGCCAGTCCACCTCCGCGATCGCGATGAAGATCACCGCCGACACCCCGTTGACGATCAGCGCGAGCACGTTCTTCACGCCGTTGAGCCGCTGGATGTCCTCGTGCACGAACACCCCGAGCAGACCGATCAGCAGCACACCCTGGGCGGCCCCGAAGTAGCCGCCGTAGATGCCGGTGGCGAAGACCGCGACCAGCAGAATCGGGCCGCCGTGTTCCGGCGCCGCCGACGCACCGTTCGCCCTGCGCTGCTTCACCCACGCGGCCAGTCGCGGCTGCACGACGACCAGGATCAGCGCCACGATGATGAGGACAGGGACGATCGCCTTGAACGCCTCCGCGGGCATCGTCAGCAGCAGGATCGCGCCGGTGATGCCGCCCAGCAGCGACGCGGTGCCCAGCTGCAGCAGTCGGGACCGCTGCCCCTCCAGTTCCCGCCGATAGCCGATCACCCCGCTCACCGAGCCGGGGACGAGACCGATCGTGTTCGAAACATTCGCTGTCACCGGCGGCAACCCGAACGCGAGCAGCGTGGGAAAGGTGATCAGCGTGCCCGATCCGACGATCGTATTGATGCCACCCGCCGCGATACCCGCGGCGAAGACGGCCACCTGTTGTAACCAAGTCATTCGAATTCCTTTGGTACGTCTCGTCGGACGCGAAGGTCCGTACAAGCGTGCGTTATGGGGGAAACCGTACTGGTCAACCGGTGAGCGAAAGCCAGCGGACTCGGTTCACCTAATTGGCCCGGGTCGCTTACGAGCAAGGGTGGGCACGCGGTAAGCTCGGAGGATCATGCTGCAGCGGGCTCTTCTTCTCGGCCGCCGCGACGGGTCCTGATACGGACCGGCTCCCGTCGCGGGGTTCCAACGCGCCGGTCGACCCGCTCCCATTCACGGGAATCCATCACACCCACGGAGAAACTTGCATGTCCTCGGCTGACGCATTCGTATCCGCTTCGCGCACCATTTCGGCCCCCGGCAAACCCGCACCGGCCGACCAGCCCGCCTGGAACACCCAGAAGAACTCCTCGATGCCGTCGTTCCGGTATCGCCCCTTCGCCGAAGAGGTCGAGCCGATCACGGTGCCCGACCGCACCTGGCCGGACAAGATCATCGATCGCGCCCCCGCGTGGTGCGCCGTCGACCTGCGCGACGGCAACCAGGCGCTGATCGACCCGATGAGCCCGGCCCGCAAGCGCCGCATGTTCGACCTGCTGGTGCGGATGGGCTACAAGGAGATCGAGGTCGGTTTCCCGGCCGCGAGCCAGACCGACTTCGATTTCGTCCGCGAGATCATCGAAGACGGCGCGGTCCCCACCGACGTCACCATCCAGGTCCTCACCCAGTGCCGCCCCGAGCTGATCGAGCGCACCTTCCAGGCCTGCGCGGGCGCACCGAACGTGATCGTGCACTTCTACAACTCCACCTCGATCCTGCAGCGTCGGGTGGTCTTCCGCGCCGAGCGCGACGCGGTGAAGAAGATCGCCACCGACGCGGCGTCGCTGTGCCTGGAGATCGAGAAGCGCTACCCCGACACCGAGTGGCGCTACGAGTACAGCCCGGAGTCCTACACCGGCACCGAGCTCGACTACGCCCGCGAGGTCTGCGACGCGGTCTCCGAGATCATCGCGCCGACCCCGGCCAAGCCGCTGATCATCAACCTGCCCGCGACCGTCGAGATGGCCACGCCGAACGTGTACGCCGACTCGATCGAGTGGATGCACCGCAACCTGGCCCGCCGCGACTCGATCGTGCTGTCGCTGCACCCGCACAACGACCGTGGCACCGCCGTCGCGGCCGCCGAGCTGGGCTACCAGGCCGGCGCCGACCGCATCGAGGGCTGCCTGTTCGGCAACGGTGAGCGCACCGGCAACGTCTGCCTGGTCACCCTGGGCATGAACATGTTCTCGCGCGGCATCGACCCGCAGATCAACTTCTCCGATATCGACGAGGTCCGTCGCACGGTGGAGTACTGCAACCAGCTGGCCGTCGCCGAGCGTCACCCCTACGGCGGCGACCTGGTCTACACCGCCTTCTCCGGCAGCCACCAGGACGCGATCAACAAGGGCCTGGACGCGATGAAGGCCGCCGCCGACGCCCAGGGCGCCGATGTGGCCGACATCGTCTGGGAGGTCCCGTACCTGCCGATCGACCCGAAGGATGTCGGCCGCACCTACGAGGCCGTGATCCGGGTGAACTCGCAGTCGGGCAAGGGCGGCGTGGCCTACATCATGAAGACCGATCACGGCCTGGTGCTGCCGCGTCGCCTGCAGATCGAGTTCTCGCAGGCGATCCAGGCGATCACCGACGGTGAGGGCGGCGAGGTGACGCCCAAGGAGATGTGGGACGTCTTCGCCACCGAGTACCTGAACCCGATCCTGCCGCTCGAGCGGATCAAGCAGAAGGTCACCGCGGCCGAGACCGACGGCGGCGTCGACTCGATCGTGGCCACCGTGAAGGTCGACGGCGTCGAGCAGGAGATCAGCGGTTCCGGCAACGGCCCGCTGGCGGCGTTCGTCGATGCGATCGCGACCGTCGGCTTCGAGGTCCGCGTCCTCGACTACAGCGAGCACGCCATGTCCGCGGGCGACGACGCCCAGGCCGCGGCCTACGTCGAGGTAGCCATCGGCGACAAGGTCGTCTGGGGCGTCGGCATCGCCACCTCGATCACCACCGCCTCGCTGCGAGCCGTCGTCTCGGCCGTGAACCGCGCGGCGCAGTAGCTTGCGCTATGGCGGCCGGGACCTGAGGTCCCGGCCGCTTTTGTGCCTGTGGATAGATTCTCGGGCCTGTGGACAACTTCGGTTCGCCCGGTCGGCCTCGTCCGGGATATACCGGTTGAGCTGGGAGCATTCGAATTCGCTCTGGGGCATGGGAGTTACTGCCCCCGACGCGCGAAAATTGCCTCCGTGTTAGCGTTTTAGGGCATATTCAGCGCCGAGCTTTCCTGCTCGTTCAGCGAGCAAGTGGGGGAACTGTGACCAACAACGACCATAATCCGACCTCGCCGCCGTGGCTGCAGAGTCCGTCGGCTGACGTGTCCGAAGCTGCGTCCGGTCCCTCCGGTGTGCAGACCGCGACCGAGGACGACATCGAGCCCGCCGACACCGCTGCCGAGCCGACCGGTGACGCCGTCGAGCCGTCGACCGGTGACCAGCCCGTCGCCGAGCCCGGCGCGGCCGGCCTCGCCGACCAGACCGTGTACCAGCCCGCCGGTTTCGCGCCGCCGGGCCAGTTCGCGCAGGGCGCTCCGTACTCGGTGCCGGATCCGTACCAGAACAACGGCGGGCAGCCGCCGGTGAACGGCCCCGAGCAGCAGCCGTGGCCGGGTCAGCCGGGCGAGCAGCCGTGGCTTCCTGGTCAGCCGAGCGCCGAACAGCCTTACCCCGGTCCGCACGCGACGGGCGAGCAGCCGCAGCCCGGCGTGCCGCCGCAGTACCCCGGCGCGGAGGGTCAGCCGTACCCCGGTCCCGAACAGCAGCAGCAGTTCCCCGCCCAGGAACAGGGCCCGCAGTCCGAGCCCATCTACAGCTGGGCGCCTCCGCCGCCGCCGATGTACCAGCAGCCGATGCAGGGTGGGATGCCACCCGGTCAGCAGCCGGAACAGCCGGGGCAGTTTCCCGGCCAGCAGCCCGATCAGGGACAGTTCCCCGGTCAGCACGGGCAGTTCCCCGGCCAGCTCGGCCAGCCTGGTCCCCCGCCGGGTCAGCAGTGGGGCGGCGGCCCGGCTCCCCAGCAGCAGCAGCCGTTCCAGCCGCAGCACATGCAGGCACCGGGCCAGCCCGGCCATTCGGTCAACGACCTGAACCTGCTCAAGCGCGCGCGGAAGTCGCCGCGCAGCGGGTGGCGCAAGGCTGTGCACAAGGTGTCCGGCGGTGTGATCAACCCGGGTGAGTCGGCGGCGGATGTCGTCTACCGCGATCTCGGCGAACGGGTCAACCAGCCCGTGCGCGGCGACTACCGGATCGCGATCCTCTCGCTCAAGGGCGGTGTCGGCAAGACCACCACCACGGTCGGTCTCGGCTCCACCTTCGCGTCCCAGCGTGGTGACCGCGTCATCGCCATCGACGCCAACCCCGACCTGGGCACGCTCGCCCACCGGGTACCGCGCCAGACCCGTTCGACGGTGCGCAATCTGCTCGAAGACCAGCAGATCACCCGCTACTCGGATGTCCGCGCACACACCTCGCAGGCCCCGAGCCGACTGGAAGTGCTTGCCTCCGAACAGGATCCGGCCGTGTCGGAGGCCTTCAGCGAGGCCGACTACCGCAAGGCCATCGGCATCCTGCAGTCGTTCTACAACATCATCCTCACCGACTGCGGCACCGGCCTGATGCACTCGGCGATGTCGGGCGTGCTGGACATGGCGAGCTCGCTGGTGCTGGTCACCTCTCCCGCCATCGACGGTGCGCGCAGCGCGTCGGCGACGCTGGACTGGCTCGATCACCACGGCTACTCCAAGCTGGTCGAACGCACCGTCGTCGTCGTGAACGCTTCTCGCCGTGGCGCTTCCACGGTCGACCTGGATCAGCTGCGCAAGCTGTTCCTCGACCGCACCCGCGCCGTGCAGATCGTCCCGTTCGACGATCACCTGGCCGAGGGCGCCGAGATCGACCTCGAACTGGTCAGCAAGCCGACCAGGCGGGCCCTGCTCGAACTGGCCGCGATGGTCGCCGACGACTTCAGCTACCACGGTCAGCAGCACCAGCAGCAGCCGTATCAGCCGGGCCAGCCCTACCCGGGTCAGCAGTACCAGCCGGGTCAGTTCTGAGGTAGCACCGTCAGCGCGCGATCACCTCGCGCGCCGCGGCCTCGAACGCGTCGAGCACCGTCGCGATGGCGGGGCTGCGGTGCGCCTGCGGGCGGGTGATGATCTCGTAGACCCTGGCCGCGCGGACCCCGGCCAGCGGTAGCACCGACAAGTCGGGGTGGGCTACGGCGTAACGCGGCATCAGCGCGACGCCGTAGCCGGAGACCACGAGCGTTTCGATCACCCGGAACTCGTTGAGCCGCTGCGCGATCCGTGGCCGTACCCCGGTGACGGTGGCGATGGACTCGAGCACGTCGTCGACCGGGAACCCGCCGCGCACGCTCACCCAGGTCTCCTCGGCGAGTTCTTCCGGGCGCACCGACGAACGCCCGGCCAGCGGATGATCCGGTGCGACAACGACATCGATGGGCTCACGCATCAGCACCCGAGCCGACAATCTCGGCCCGGTCAGCGACGGCGCGCGTTCGTCGCGATGGGTGAGCACGATGTCGTAGTCGGCCAGTAGTTTCGACGCCTCACTCGGCGGCAGGTCCTCGTCGCCCGCGACCAGTTCGACCCCGCTGGTGGCCAGCGTGGCGAGCACGAGCGGCAACAGCAGTGCCGCACCGGACGGGAACGACGCCACCCGCACCTGACCCCGCGGTGAGCCCCGGTAGTGGGCCATCTCGGCGGTGGCCCGGTCCATCGCGGCGAGCACGTCGTCGGCCCGGAGCACCAGCGCCTGCCCCGCGTCGGTGAGCCGCACTCGGCGTCCGTCCGGTTCGAGCAGCGCAACCCCGGCCTCTCTGCCAAGCACCTTCAACTGCTGCGAGACCGCCGATGGAGTCATCGACAGCACCTCGGCGACGGCGGCGACCGTGCCGCGGTCGGCCAGCTCACGCAGGATGCGCAGTCGCTCGATCGAGAACATGAAGTAAAACTACGTTATCCCTCCATATTTATTCGATTGTGCTGATCTTTAGCGGCCCGCACGATAAGGGCGTGACCTCCCGTGATCGCCTGCTCGGACTGACCGTCGTTGTGCTCTGGGGCCTGAACTTCCTGGCCATCCGCATCGGCCTCGACCACTTCCCGCCCTTTTTCTTCGTCGCGCTGCGCTTCGCCGTCATCGCGATCCCCGTGCTGATCTTCATTCCACGTCCGGCCGTGCGCACCCGCTGGCTGCTGCTCTACGGCACCGGCTTCGGCATTCTGCAGTTCGCGTTCCTGTTCACGGCGATGCGCACCGGCATGCCGACCGGCCTCGCCTCACTGGTACTGCAGTCCTCGGCGCCGTTCACGGTGATGCTGGGCGCGGTGCTGTTGCGCGAGCGCTTGCGGCCGGTGCAGGTCGCCGGACTCGCGGTGGCCGTGTTCGGCATGGTCATCATCGGCGCCGACCGCTTGGCCAACGCCACCCTGCTGCCGGTCCTGCTGACGTTGGCGGGCGGCCTGGGCTGGGCGTTCGGCAATATCGGCGCCCGCCAGGCCGGTGCCGACTCCCCCGGCTACAACCCCCTGCACCTGACGCTGTGGATGTCGGTGGTTCCCGTCGTGCCGATGCTGGCGCTGTCGATGGCTGTCGAGGGGCCTGGCACCGGTTTCCGCGCGGTCGGCGCCGCGTTCTCGGCCGACGGCCTGCCCGCACTGGGCGCCGTCGCCTACATCGCCGTCCTCGCGACCGTGTGCGGTTCGGGGCTGTGGACCTATCTGATGAGCCGCTATCCGGCGGGCACCGTGGCACCGTTGTCGCTGCTCGTGCCGGTCGTCGGCATCGCGGCGGCGTGGGTGGTCCTCGACGAACAGCCGTCGGTGGCCGCGCTGATCGGCGGGGCGATCGTGATCGCGGGCGCCTTCGCGGCAACCACCGGCCTGGGCCTTCCGAAGGCGCCATCGCCCGCCCCCACCCCGGAATTGGCCCGAGCCTGAACCCGAATTCAGCCCACGACCGCTCGAGCTCTGGCTAGCATGTGACCGGTCGCCCGATGTGTTTCCGTGCGACCGGTCGGTTTTGAGCTCGCGAACGACGCACAGGTCGATACAGCCAGGTCTTCGCCGCGCTCTAGAGTGGTAGCAAATCCCAGGCAATACTCGAGCAAGGCAGCTGAACAGCGTATGGCGGAACAGCGGTGGCCCGTTTCGCGAAGGAACCTTCTTCGTGGCACGGTCGCAGCGGGGGTGATAGCGGCGGGGGCCGTGGCGGGAGCGCCGGGATTCGCCGCGCCACCGGGGCGCCGGGTAGCGGTTCTCGGCGGCGGTGTCGCCGGGCTCACGGCCGCGCACGAACTGGCCGAGCGCGGGTTCGAGGTCACCGTGTACGAGGCACGCGCGCTGGGCGGCAAGGCCCGCAGCGTGGGGGTGCCGGGTACCGGCCGCGACGGCAGACCCGATCTGCCCGGCGAGCACGGGTTCCGTTTCTTCCCCGGCTTCTATCAGAACCTGCCCGACACGATGCGCCGCATTCCGCATCCGGGCAATCCCGACGGCGTGTGGAACAACCTCATCGCCGTGCCGGAGGCCCGGTTCTCCCGCCGTGACAGCGACGACATCACCCTTGCCCTGCCCGACAGCTTCACCGCCGCGCAGGCGACGCCGGACTCGATCCGCGAAACCCTGGCCGGCACCATCGCCACGACCGCCAAGATGTCGGCGGCGGAAGGCCTGTTCTTCGCCAATCGGCTGATGGTGTTCAACACCAGCTGCGATGCCCGCCGCTTCGGCCAGTGGGAGCACACCTCCTGGTACGACTTCGTGCACGGGCACGAACGTTCGCACGAATTCCGCGCGGTCGTGTCCCGGTCGCTGACATCGATCATGGTCGCCGCCAAGGAGAACCTGGCCAGCACTCGCACCATCGGCAGCATGGGCGAACAGTTCCTCGGCAACCCGCTCGGCCTCGGCAACGACGGCGGCCTCGACCGCGTGCTCAACAACACGACCAACGCCGCCTGGATCGATCCGTGGGTGCGGCACCTGCGTGAGCTGGGTGTGCGTTTCGAACTCGGCGCACGGGTCAGCGAACTCGAGGTGCGCGACCGGCGGATCCGGGCGGCCCGGATCACCGACGCCACGGGCGCGCGCACCGTCGACGCCGACTATTTCGTGGTGGCGCTGCCGGTGGAACACGCGAGAAAACTGTGGTCGTCGCAGGTACTCGCCGTGGCGCCCGAACTCGCCGCGACGGAGCGGCTCTTCGTCGATTGGATGAACGGAATACAGATCTATTTCCGTGCGCCCCTGCATATTTCGCGCGGACACACGGCCTATGTCGATTCGCCGTGGTCACTCACCTCGATCAGCCAGAATCAGCTGTGGACCGATAAACTGCCGTCCTTCGGCGACGGCACGGTGGCCGATTGCCTTTCGATCGATATCTCCGACTGGAATTCGCCGGGAATGCTGTACGGCAAACCCGCCACCGCGTGCACCCACGAGGAGATCTTCCGCGAAGTCTGGGCACAGTTGAGCAGCCATC
>NZ_JBHWZY010000059.1:0-14777 GCF_042727815.1 Nocardia sp. NPDC060220 | reverse complement strand
ATGCTCCGCTGGTGCACATCGGCGGTATCTTCCGCATTCTGCAGTGTGTAGTCGATGCCAGGCCCTTCGTCTTCCTGCCGCGCTTCGACCTCGACCGCTGGGCGGCGGCGGTGCGGGCGCACCGGCCGGGCGCGGTGTCACTGGTACCCGCCGCCCTGCGGATGGTGCTGCACTCGGGCCTCGGCCCCGCGGATCTGGACGGCGTCCGGGTGGTCACGTCGGGCACCGCGCCGCTGTCGGCCGCCGACGCCGACGCCTTCCAGGACAAATTCGGCATTCCGGTCCTGACGTCGTATGCCGCCACCGAATTCGGCGGCGGCGTCGCCGGCTGGACGCTTCCCGACCACCGGCAGTTCTGGAACACCAAGCGCGGCAGCGTCGGCCGTGCCAGTGGCGGCGCCCGCCTGCGGGTAGTCGACGAGGACGGCACCGCGCTCGGGCCCGACGTGCCCGGCCTGCTCGAGGTCGCGCCCGGCCAGCTCGGTCCCACCGCGGGCTGGGTCCGTACCACCGATATCGCCCGCATCGACGCCGACGGGTTCCTCTGGATTCTCGGACGTGCCGATCAGGCCATCATCCGAGGTGGATTCAAGATCATGCCCAATGATGTGCGCGCCGCGCTGGAGGAACATCCCGCGGTCCGCGGCGCGGCGGTCGTCGCCAGGACCGACGACCGGCTCGGCGAGACCCCGGTCGCCATGGTCGAGCTGCGCGCGGGTCGCCACACCGAGGTCGACGAGCTGGTCGGCTACCTGAGCACTCGCTTGGCCCGCTACGAGATCCCCACCGATATCGCTGTCGTCGAGGCGATTCCGCGCACCCCGTCGGGCAAGGCAGACCTGTCCGCGGTCCGCGAACACTTCACCGCATCCCCCATCGGCCCACGGCCACATTCCGAAAGCGGTGATCCGACATGATGTCGACCATCCGAGAGATCACTGGACTACTCGACCACATCGGCTTCCGCAAGGCGACCGACCTCGACGGCTCGCTCATCTGGGAGCTGCCCGTCGCGCCGCACGTAGTCAACACCTCCGGTGGGCTGCAGGGCGGCTTGATCGCGACACTGGCCGACATCGCGGCGGGCACCCTCGCCCTGGAGTCCCGTCCACCGAACGCCGGTATCGTCACCTCGGATTTGAGTGTGCGCTACTTCCGCCCGATCACCGAGGGCACCGCGCGCGCGGTGAGCAAGATCGTGCACGCGGGCAAACGGTCGATCGTGGTCCAGGTCGAGGTATTCGACGGCGAGGACGGCGCGTTGGCGGCGCTGGCGACCGTGAACTTCGCGACGGTGAGCTTCGCGACGGACGGATCGGCAACCACGGGCAGCTAGCACCCGAACGGGCGCTACGCCTTCGACATCGGCCGGGTCCCGGCGCGATCAACCAGTCGCGCCGAGACCCGTCGATGTCAACGCCCGGCATACAGGGCGGCCACCGCGTCCGTCCTGGCTTTCAGCGCGGCATTGCGCGGAAGATCGTCGACGACGGCGATCGCGACGGGCACATGGTGGCTCGGCAGCTGGTCTCGCAGGTGTGCGATCAGGTCCGCTTCCGTGGGTTTCGGCACTTCGCGACGCGGCTGCACGGCGGCGAAAGGTACCTGACCCAATCGGCCGTCCTGGACGCCGACAACACACGCATCCCGTACCGCGGGATGGGTGAGCAGGGCGGCACGCACGGTTTCGGGCAGGATCTTGAAACCGCCACGATTGATCGCGCCGTCGGCTCGCCCGTGAATCGTCACGAACCCGTCGGCATCCACGGAGGCCAGATCGGTGGTCCGTACCCAGGTGGCACCGAGCGCGGCCACCTCGGCCTCGAGCAGTCCCGTCGCGCCGACGCCCACCTGCGCACCGGTCTCCGCGTCGACGATGCGCACGCGCACTCCGGGCAGCGGCACACCGACGCTGCCGGCCTTGGTCGCACCGAATCGCTCGTGCAACTGCGGCGTCCACGCACACACCGAGCCGGCGAACTCGGTGGCACCATAGGCCCACAGCAGTGGAATGGCGTAGCGGCGTTCGAATTCCGCACGCAGTTCCGGCTCGAGCGGGCCGGATCCACCCGGCAGATATTCCAGGGACGACAGGTCCTGCGGCGGCACCTCGGCTTCCAGCAGCATGCGCAGAATCGTCGGCTGCACGCCGGTCCGAGTGACCCGGTAGGTCTTGACCGCCCGCACCCATTCCTCGACCGTGAACTTCTCCAGCAGCACCATGCGTTTGCCGAGGAACGGCGCCGCGAGCAGCTGACAGATACCGATGCTCCCGAACGGCCAGTACACCAATTCCGGCGGATCGTCGGGATCGGCGACGGTCACCCCGCCGGTCATGGTGCGGACCGTATGTCCCAACGCCGACAGCGGAATCGGCACCCGCTTGGGTGGGCCGGTCGTTCCGCTGGTCAGGATGTGCAAGCCGGGCACGGTTGTCACCTGATCGGCGACTCGGCCGGTCGACCGGTCACCGTGCACGACGGTCTCGACCGAGGGCTCCTCCAGCGCCACCGCGATCCCGGCACCGCCCACCCGCTCGCAGGCGGCCAGAACCGGCGCCGTCCAGTCCCGCCGATCGGCGATCACCGCGACCGGACGTGTCTGTTCGATGTCGCGGGCGATGCCCGAGGCCGACTGATACGAGTTGATCATCGTGACCGGACGACGTTGCGTGATGAACCCGAGGATCGCGGCCGCGTGCGGCACCCGATTGCGGACGACGATCCCGATCGGGTCCTCGGCGCGCACGCCCGCACGGTCCAACTCCGCGGTGATCCGGTGGATGTAGGCTCGCACGGCGTTGCCGGAATACCAGCGCCGCTCGAACTCTATGCACGGCCGCTCGCCGAAGCCCGCGAGCTCCTCGGCGAGTGCTGTCACGAGCTCGGTCGCGGCGGAGCTCTCGTCGTGATCCTGTATCGACATCTGTCGCCCTGTGATTCACTCAGGACCGGGCGGGAGCCGGCGGCCGGTAGAACAGTGCGAGCTGGCCGACCCCGGCCGCGAGGCCGAGGCCGACGGCGAGACCGAATCCCCACCAGCCGTCCACCCGGTCGGTGCCGAAGATCAACTGGTCGAGGCTGATCCGGCCGGGACCGAGGGTGGCCACACTCACCGCGCCCGCCGCCAGCACCAGGTTGTACTCCCAGCCCTCTCCCACGATGAAGAAGCCCTTGGACCTGTGCACCGTCCAGGCGGCGACCAGCATGAGCGCGACGAACCCCGCGGCCGCGATCGGTGTGAGCAACCCGAAGGCCAGCGCGAGGCCGACGCCGATCTCGCTGCTCGCGGCGAGGCGCGCGTGCACGATGCCCGGCCGCATCCCGATGCTGTCGAACCAGCGGGCGGTGCCCGGTATCCGCCCACCCCCGAAGAACTTCTGGTAGCCGTGCGCGGCCATGGTGAGGCCGAGACACACTCGGAGAATCAGCACGCCCGTGTCGTACGCAGTCATCGTTGTACCGCCCTGTCCATCGAGGTCCGCGCCGTGAGCACGATGCTCGACACAGCTCCCGTATCACTTACCGCTGGCATTACAGTAATGTTAGACATTACGTGCGTCCGGTCAAGACGGCGCATCGGGCCACTTGCCCACCAGACACATCGAGCACCACGGCCGCAGAGCGCCGTGACGAGGAGGCCCTGCCATGACGAGCGCATCCACCGCCATCAGCGCGGTCACCGCGGAGGACTTCCGCGAAATACTGGCGCAGACAAAGGATTTCGTACGAAACGTGGTCGTCGGGCGAGAGCGCGAGATCGCCGAACAGAACCGGATGCCCGACGAGATCGCGCGTCAGGCCAAGGCCATGGGCCTGTTCGGCTACGCGATCCCCCAGGAATGGGGCGGCCTCGGACTCGATCTCGCCCAGGACGTCGAATTGGCCATGGAACTCGGCTACACCACGCTCGCGCTGCGCTCACTGTTCGGCACCAACAACGGTATCGCCGGTCAGGTCCTGGTCGGGTTCGGCACCGAGGAACAGAAATCTCGATGGCTCGAGCACATCGCCTCCGGCGCTGTCGTCGCGTCGTTCGCGCTCACCGAGTCCGGTGCGGGGTCCGATCCCGCGGCGCTGCGCACCAGCGCGACCAGGTCGGGTGACGGCTGGATCATCAACGGCGAGAAGCGCTTCATCACCAACGCACCGGTCGCCGATCTGTTCGTCGTCTTCGCCCGCACCCGTCCGGCCGACGAGGACGGCGCGGGCATCTCGGTGTTCCTGGTTCCCGCCGACGCCCCCGGCGTGACAGTCGGCCCCAAGGACCGCAAGATGGGCCAAGAGGGCGCGTGGACCGCCGAGGTGTATTTCCACGATGTCCGCGTCGGCGCCGACGCACTCGTCGGCGGTAGCGAGGACATCGGCTACCGTGCGGCGATGACCTCGCTGGCGCGGGGTCGTGTCCATATCGCGGCACTAGCGGTGGGCACGGCGCAGCGGGCGCTCGACGAATCCGTCGCCTACGCCGCGACCGCTACCCAGGGCGGCACCCCCATCGGACGGTTTCAGTTGGTCCAGGCTCACCTGGCCGATATGCAGACCGGAGTGATGGCGGGCCGCGCCCTGGTTCGCGACGCCGCGCGTGCCTGGGTGGCGGGCGAGGATCGGCGGGTCGCCCCGTCGGTGGCCAAACTGTTCTGCACCGAAATGGCCGGGCGGGTAGCCGATTCGGCGGTGCAGGTGCACGGCGGCACGGGATACATGCGCGATGTGGCCGTGGAACGGATCTACCGTGACGTCCGGCTGCTGCGGTTGTACGAGGGCACCAGCGAGATCCAGCGCCTGATCATCGGCGGCGGGCTGATCAAGAATGCCGAGCGAGCCGCCGAGTAACGACCGGCCGGGTCGGCCACCGCTGTAGGGCTGCGGCCGACCCGGTCCGCCCGACGTCAGCTCAAGTCGAGCGGACCGTCGGCGATCGCGGCCCCCAGTCCGCCGAGGTCGATGCCGAGGTCGGCGGTCGCGGTCAAGCAGGCGGCGACGTCCTTGCGCAGGAACGGCGCGGCGCGCTTCTCGAATTTCGCCAGACCGCCGGTGCGCCGAATCGAATCGGCCGCGTAGCTGTTGCCGCTGGCCGCCGACAGCGCCTCCAGCAACTGCGCTTCCTCGATGCCCAGCTTGCGGCCGACTTCGGCGGCCACAGCCACCAGTTGGGCGTTCGCGGCGAACAGGGCGTTGTTGACCAGTTTCACACCGAGCGCGCTGCCGAGCGCACCGGTGGCCAAGAGGGTGCTCGCGTACGCGGACAGCACCGTCCGGACGGTCTCGACCGCGTCCGACGGCCCACCGAGCAAGACCGTGAGCCGCCCTGCGGCGATGTCGTCGGCCGATCCACTGACCGGTCCGTCGAGCAGGACCGGACCGTCGGGTCGCGCACCGGCCAGCTCGGTGATCGTCGAGACCGCACCGGTCGTGTGCGAGACCACCACCGCACCTTCCCGCGCCGTCGCGAGCACTCCCTCCGGCCCCGACAGCACCTCGCGTAGCTGGTGATCCGAGAACAGGCACGCGATGATCACCTCGCCCGCGACCGCGACCTCCCGCACCGAGTCGACGACCTCGGCTCCCGCCGCCCGCAGCCGTTCCCGCACCGCCTCCTTCCGCGCGTACACCACGACCCGATGACCTGCCGCCACCAGTCGAACCACCATCGGCTCGCCCATCTGACCTGCTCCGATGAACCCGACAACCTTCGACATCCGCGCCGCTCCTCCCTCGCGATGACACCCGTTCGCCACCGAGAACGATGCGACGATTCGCGAATAGACAATAATCCAGTAATGCCGACTGTAACAGCGGACCCGAACCCGACGCGGTCGTTCTTGCACCGCGAACGGTCGGGCCATAAGGTGTCCTGACGCAATACTGTTGTCTTTACGATAAAACATACGATAATGAGTTCTGGTGCTGTGTCCGCGGGCGGGGATCACCACCCCTGTCCCACACGATCCGTGAGCGCCCGACAGCCCGAGGAGAAAACGTGACCGGCCGACACAGCGACAAGGTCGCCTTCATCACCGGCGCAGCGCGCGGACAAGGCCGGGCGCACGCGGTGCGCCTGGCGCGCGAGGGCGCCGACATCATCGCCGTCGATCTCGCAGGCCCGCTGCCCGCCGCTGTTCCCTACGATTCGGCCACGCCAGAGGATTTCGAGGAGACGGTACGACTGGTCGAAGCGACCGGCCGCCGCATCGTCGCCGCCACCGTCGACACCCGCGACCTGGACGGGTTGCGCGCCGCTGTCGACGACGGGGTCGCCACGTTGGGACGGCTCGACATCGTCGTCGCCAACGCCGGCATCTGTATCCCGCAGCGGTGGAACGAGATCACCTCCGAGTCGTTTCGCGATGTCATCGACATCAATGTCACCGGCACCTGGAACACCGCGATCGCCGGAGCCGACCACATCATCAACGGTGGGCGCGGCGGCTCGATCATCCTGATCAGCTCCGCCGCCGGGCTGAAGATGCAGCCGTTCATGGTTCACTACACCGCCAGCAAACACGCGGTGACCGGTATCGCCAGGGGATTGGCCGCCGAACTCGGCAAACATCGGATCCGGGTCAACAGCGTGCATCCGGGCGCCGTGCTGACACCCATGGGCAGCGGGGACATGGTCGCCGCGCTCGGCCGCGCGCTCGAATCCAATCCTCAACTCGGACACATGACGACACCGTTCCTCCCGGACTGGGTGGCCATGCCCGAGGACGTCGCCGCCGCTGTCAGCTGGCTGGCCGACGACGAGTCCCGCTACATCACCGCCGCCCAGATCGCGGTCGACCTGGGCTCGACGCAGTACTGAATGCGCAGCGCCGAAAGGATTCCACACCATGTCACTTCTCGAGGGCCGCGTCGCGGTCGTCACCGGCGGGGCGCAGGGCATCGGCCTTGCCATCGCGTCGACCTTCCTGCGCGAGGGTGCGCGGGTGGTCGTCGGTGACCTGAATCCTGACGCGGCACAGGAGGCGCTGGGCTCGGACGCTGTTCGCGCGGTCCGCTGCGACGTGACCAGCGCCGCCGATGTCTCGGCACTACTCGCCACCGCGACCGGCGAATTCGGCTCGGTCGATGTCATGGTCAACAACGCGGGCATCACCCGCGACGCCTCTATGCGCACGATGAGCGAGGAGGATTTCGACCAGGTCGTGGCAGTACACCTGAAGGGCAGCTGGCACGGGACCCGACTCGCCGCCACGATCATGCGGGAGCAAGGGCGTGGCAGCATCGTCAACATCTCCTCGCTCTCGGGCAAAGTGGGCATGGCCGGTCAGACCAACTATTCGGCCGCGAAGGCGGGAATCATCGGTCTGACCAAGGCGGCGGCCAAGGAAACGGCCCGATTCGGGGTGCGCGTCAACGCGATCCAACCCGGCCTGATCCGGTCGCCGATGACCACGGCGATGCCCGGCCACGTCTGGGACCAGAAGATGGCGGAGATCCCGATGTCGCGGGCGGGTGAACCGGAGGAGGTCGCCGGCGTCGCGCTCTTCCTCGCCTCTGACCTGTCCTCGTATATGACCGGCACCACCTTGGAAGTGACCGGCGGGCGGTTCATGTGACCGAGTGGCAGGCACACACCGTCGTCACCGACGAATACGTCGATCCGGCACCGGTCGCCGCGCTGAGCGCGGTCCTCGACTCCGGCGCACCCTCGATCGGAGCGGGCGATCCACTTCCGCCGCTGTGGCATTGGGCGGCGCTGGCCCGCTGGCCCGTGTCGTCCTCGATCGGGACCGATGGACACCCGGCCCGTGGCTCGTTCCTGCCTCCGGTCGAGCTGCCGCGGCGCATGTTCGCCGGCGGCGACGTGGTACTGCACGAGGCGGTGACCATCGGGTCGACGGTGCGGCGCGAAGCGCGAGTCGTCGCGGTGACGCCCAAGAACGGGCGGACGGGGCCGCTGGTGGTGGTCGATGTCGAAATCCGGCTCTACACCGGAGCGGACACGCTCGCTGTGGTGGAACGCCAGAATCTCATCTATCGCGAGGCCCCGAAACCCGGTGCCGGCATCGCGACACCGCCCGCCCCCGCGGCAGCGGGTAGACCATTGCGACGCGTGGCCGAATGGGACTGGGAATTGCGCACAGATCCCACTGTCTTGATGCGTTTCAGCGCGGCCACGGCCAATTCCCACCGTATCCACTACGACTGGCCCTACGCGACCGGCGTCGAGGGATATCCGGCGCTGGTGGTGCACGGACCACTCATGACCCTGGCCATGGCCGAGACCCTGCGACGGGAACGACCGCAGTCGACTCCGGCCCGATTGCGTCACCGCAATCTCGCGCCGTTGTTCTGCGCCGAACCGGCCCGCATCCAGCGTCGCGACGCCGATGTCGACCTCGAACTCGCCGTCCGTACCGGTGAGGGCACCGACCGAACTGTCGAACACACCGTTCTGACCGCCGAATTCGACCATGACGGAGACCGCACCCATGCGTGAAGCAGTGATCTGTGAACCTGTCCGCACCCCCATCGGACGCTACGGCGGGGTGTTCTCCTCGCTCACCGCGGTCGATCTCGGTGTCATCGCCCTGCGCGGGCTGCTGGAGCGTACCGGGATCGACCCCGCTGCCGTGGACGACGTGATCCTGGGCCATTGCTATCCCAACAGCGAGGCGCCTGCCATCGGCCGAGTCGTGGCCCTCGACGCCGGGCTGCCGGTGACCGTCGGCGGCATGCAGATCGATCGACGCTGCGGATCCGGGTTGCAGTCGGTGATCCAGGCGGTCATGCAGGTCACCAGTGGTGCCAGTGAGGTGGTGGTCGCAGGTGGTGTCGAGAGCATGACCAACACCCCGTTCTACTCGCTCGATATGCGCTGGGGCGGTGCGCGTGGCGGGGTCCGGGTCCACGATGCGCTGGCTCGCGGACGCGAAACCGCCGGCGGCAAGGACTATCCGGTGCCCGGCGGCATGCTCGAAACCGCCGAGAACCTGCGCCGGACCTACGCCATCCCCCGGGAAGAACAGGATCGGCTGGCGGTCACCTCCCACCAGCGTGCCATCGATGCCGCCCACAGCGGTGCGAGCGCCGAGCAGATCATTCCGGTCACGGTCTCCTCGCGGCGCGGCGATTCGGTGATCGACACCGACGAGCACCCCCGCGCCGACACCACCCTCGAATCACTCGCCGCGCTGAAACCCGTTCGGGCCGGGATCGATCCGGAATCGACGGTCACCGCGGGCAACGCCAGCGGGCAGAACGACGCGGCGTCGATGTGTCTGGTGACCACCAGGGAGACTGCCGAACAACTGGGCCTCACCCCGTTGGTCACCTTGAAGTCGTGGGCAGTGGCCGGCGTGCGACCCGATGTCATGGGGATCGGGCCGGTCCCCGCCACCAACGCCGCCCTGCGCCACGCGGGGCTCTCCCTCTCCGACATCGACCTGATCGAACTCAACGAAGCGTTCGCGGCGCAGGCTCTCTCCGTCATGCGGGAATGGAAGTTCGGCGACCGGGATCTCGAACGCACGAACGTGCACGGCTCGGGCATCTCTCTCGGACATCCGGTGGGCGCCACCGGCGGGCGGATGCTGGCCACCCTGGCCAGGGAACTGCACCGACGCGAACTGCGCTACGGGCTCGAGACGATGTGCATCGGCGGCGGACAGGGCCTGGCAGCCGTCTTCGAGCGGGTGGTGTGATCATGGCCGCGCGCACCTTCACCTCACTCGATGACCTCTCGGCCGCGATCGGCGATACCGTCGGGCCGGGACCGTGGATCCCGATCGACCAGAAACGAGTCGACGCGTTCGCCGAATGCACCGGCGACGATCAATGGATCCATGTCGACCCTGCCCGCGCCGCCGACGGCCCCTACGGCGCCACCATCGCCCACGGCTACCTGACCCTGTCGATGCTGCCGTTCCTCGGTCGCGACCTCTACGCCATCGGATTCGGCACAGCCCGAATCAACTACGGCAGCAACAAGGTTCGATTCCCCGCTGCCGTGCGCGTCGGCACCCGAGTACGCGCCTCGGCGACCCCGGTCGACCTGTCGGTCGAGAAGTCGCGGTGCCTACTCACTGTTCGATGGGTCATCGAGGACGAGCGGCAGGACAAACCGGCGTTGGTAGCCGAAACCCTCACGGTGGTGGTGTTGTGACCCGCGCCGAGCCCACCGCAGCCGCCGATTCACGCCACACAGGCACCGATTCCACCGAACGGATTTCCCGATGAAACTCGGACAAACCCACGGCCTCACCGAGGTGCAGACCGAAATATTGGCCACTGTGCGCACATTCGTGGACAAGGAGATCATCCCCGTCGCCCAGGAACTCGAACACACCGATACCTATCCGCAAGACATCGTCGACCGGATGGCGGAGATGGGGCTGTTCGGCCTGATGATCCCCGAGGAGTACGGCGGCCTCGGTGAATCACTGCTCACCTACGCCCTGTGCGTCGAGGAACTGGCGCGCGGCTGGATGAGCGTCTCCGGCGTCATCAACACCCATTTCATCGTGGCGTATCTGCTCGCCCAGCACGGTACGGCAGCCCAGCGGCGACATTTCCTGCCGCGCATGGCCACCGGCGAAGTGCGCGCCGCGTTCTCCATGTCCGAACCCGAACTCGGTTCGGACGTGGCCGCCATCCGTACCAAGGCCGTGCGTGGGGACTCGGGGGAATACACGCTCGACGGTCGCAAGATGTGGCTGACCAACGGTTCCACGGCCACGCTCGTCGCCACCCTCGTCCGCACCGATGAGGGTCACGAACGCCCGCACGACAATCTCACCACTTTCCTGCTCGAGAAACCCGCCGGATTCGGTGAGGTCGTTCCCGGACTGAGCATTCCCGGCAAGATCCACAAAATGGGTTACAAGGGCATCGACACCACCGAGATGCTGCTCGACAACCACGTCGTCCCGGCCGACGCCGTCCTCGGCGGCGAACCCGGTCAGGGTTTCAAGCAGATGATGGACGGCATCGAGGTCGGGCGGGTCAATGTGGCGGCCCGCGCCTGCGGAATCGCGCTACGCGCGTTCGAACTCGGCGCGCGCTACGCCCAGCAGCGCTCAGCCTTCGGCAAACCCATCGTCGAGCATCAGGCGATCGGATTCTCGCTGGCGGACATGGCCACCAAGGTCGAGGCGGCCCATCTCATGATGGTCAACGCGGCGCGCCTCAAGGATTCCGGGCTGCGCAACGATGTCGCGGCGGGCATGGCCAAGTATCTGGCGAGCGAGTTCTGCAACGAGGTCACCCAGGCCAGCTTCCGCATCCACGGCGGCTACGGATACTCCACCGAGTACGAGATCGAACGTCTCATGCGTGAAGCGCCGTTCATGTTGATCGGCGAGGGAACCAGCGAGATCCAGAAGCGGATCATCAGTAGGGGCGTGCTGCGCGACTATCGGCTCTGATGTCAGCGAGGGCCGGACCCATCGCGGGTCCGGCCGAAACCGATAGTGGCTCAGACGAAGTCGGAGCCGCCGTCGACATTCACGTTGGCGCCGGTCATGTACGAATTGCGGCGCGAGGCCAGGAACGCCGCGACGGGGCCGATCTCCTCGGGCAAGCCGGCTCTCGGCATCTGCGCGGGGTGCCCGAAGTGCGCGCCGATCGCCTCCATGAGCCGGTAGGGATCGTCGTCGTCGAGGCCGACCGAACGCGCCCAGCCGGTGAGCGCGGGAGTGACGAAGGTACCCGGCGACAACACGTTGACCAGGATCTCCTCCTCGGCCAGCAACAGCGACAGATTCTTCGAGATGCTGGTCACCATCGCCTTCGCCGCGGTGTAGGCGACCAGGGACGTGGTCTGGCGCTGAGTCGAATGCGCGGAGAAGTTCACGATCCGTCCCCACTGCGCCTTGCGTAGCAGCGGCAGCGCCGCGTTGACGCAGTGCACGATGGCGAGCGCACCGTGGTCGACCGCCTCGTGCCACTGATCGTCGGACAATTCCTCGACCGTGCCCTGAACGTTCGGCCCGACGGTGTTGACCAGTGCGTTGAGTTCGCCACCCCATCGTTGCTCCAGTTCGGCGAAGACCGAGGCCACCTGGCCGGTATCGCGCACGTCGGCGACAAGTCCGATCGCGTCGGTACTCCCCCGCTGTGCCAGGTCGACGCTCGCCCGCTCGACATCGTCGGCCGACCGGCCGATCACCGCGACCCTGGCGCCTTCCTCCGCCAGGCAGCGCGCTGTGGCCAGCCCCATCCCGCGACTACCGCCCACCACGACCGTTGCCGCGCCCCGCAATCCCAAATCCATTCCGCAACCACCTCATTCGAGCGAACCGCCGTTTCCGTGGGACCTCGCTGCGGACTGTCGACAGTCGGCAACAAGACACGGTCCTACAAGGCATTACTGTAATACATTCAGTATGCCTCACGGGAGCAGCGATCAACTCTCTACTCGATGGCGTCGACAAGCCCCCACCGCAACGCGGTACCGGTGTCGATCCGATCGCCGGTCAGCATCATCCAGGCCGCGCGCCAGCGTCCGATCCGCCGCGGGACGCTGACGGTGCCGCCCGCTCCGGGAACCAGCCCCATCGCGATCTCGGGCAGCCGGAAGTACGTGTCCGGCGCCGCGACCAGTCGGTGCGCGAAAGCCGACAGCTCGATGCCCGCCCCGATACACGCGCCGTGGACCTGTGCCGAGACCCGCTCGCCCAACCGGTCGACGACCCGCCACGGCCCCCGTTCGAGCCGCACCTGATACGCCGCGACCACATCGACGGCGGTGCCGAATTCATCGAGATCGCCGCCGCTGCAAAACACCGGGCCCGCACCGCGCAGCAGCACCCGCTCGATGCTGTCGTCGAGTTCGGCGAGCCGCAGGGCTTCCAGAAGTTGTTCACGCAGTGGGGCACTCAGTGCGTTGCGGCGCTCAGGGTGGTCGAGGGTCACCGACAGCAGGTCGACGTCGCGGTCCAGCCGCACCAGCGGCCGATCGGGGAAGTTCACCGGTTTCGGCCCGCCGCGTTCGGCGAGCCACCGCCGAAACTCCTTGCCCGCCAGCAGCATCGAGTAGAACGCGGCTTCCGCGCCGAGGGCCGCGGTCGTATCGGGCACCGAGGTCTGGCGCAGCAGTCGCCCGAGCGCCACGCTCGCTTGCGGATTGCGCCGCACAGCTTCCGTCAGATGCCGCACCGCCGCCTCGGGGTCGGGATGGTCGACGATCATCGGCGAGCTCGCGGCATCCTCGGCCAGCGTCAGGGTGAGCGCGCGCAACAGCGGCTCCAGACGTGGGGAGGCCGGTCCACGCAACACCCCGATCGACAGGCGCAGCGAGCCTGCCAGCGCTTCGGCGACCCGGGCGATCCGCTCGGGCGACTCCCCTGCCCACCCGTCGAGCGCGATGACCAGCACCGGATTCCTCGGCGTACCCTGCGGGCTGATGTCGAGTTCCATGGCATCCGAGGCCAGATCAGTCGCTTCACGGCTCACCGCGCAATAGTGACACGGCGTCGGCTCGGTGATGACCGAGACCGGGCGGGCCCCGCGACCTACTATCGAGCCGTGCAGCCAACGACAGCGCCGGTTCCCGGTCCGCCCGCGGCGGACTGGGCGGCGAGCGGCGTGGTCGCCCTCTCCGGTCGCCCGGACGGACCGCCCCTGGTGCCGCCGGGGCGCGCGGCCACCAGGGCCAGGGAGCTGTCCTCGACGCTGGCCGCGTTCTCGGAGCGAACGATCACTGTCGACGGGGCTCAGCTACTGGGCGAACGCGCGGCGCTCACCGGTCTACGGCGCCGGGGAACGGTGTCGGCGGGCGGCCGTTGCCGACTGCTGCGCACCTCGGACGGGTGGGCGGCGGTGTCATGCGCCCGACCCGATGATCCGCTGCTGCTCGGCGCGCTGATCGGCGACGATCTCGACGCGGCGGATCCGTGGCCCGCGCTCGCCGAATGGGTACGCGCGCATCGCGGCGACGAACTCCTCGAACGCGCCGAACTCCTCGGCGTGGCGGCGGGTCCGGTGCGGCCCGACGAGCCCGCGCACTGCCCGTCACCGATGACGCCGAGGCCGGTCGGAGGGCTGCTCGTCGTCGACTTCAGCGCCCTGTGGGCGGGCCCGCTGTGCGCCCATCTGCTCGGTCTGGCAGGCGCGCGCGTGGTCAAGGTCGAGACCCCGGGACGGCCCGACGGCGCCCGCCGCGGCAGCCCGGAGTTCTACGCGCTCCTGCATCACGGCCATGAGTCGGTGGTTCTCGATCCCACCGAGCGCACCGGAAGGTCGGCGCTGCGGGCTCTGGTCGACGCCGCCGACATCGTCATCGAGGCGTCGCGGCCCCGGGCGCTCGCCGGTTTCGGGCTCGACGCCGAGGCGGCTGTCGCGCGCGGGGCGAGCTGGGTGTCGATCACCGCCGCGGGTCGGGCGTCGAACCGGATCGGTTTCGGGGACGACATCGCCGCGGCCGCCGGGCTGGTCGCCTTCGAGCCCGATTCGGGCACACCGGCTTTCGTCGGCGACGCCATCGCCGATCCACTCACCGGCCTGACCGCCGCCGTACTCGCGATGTCGGCGCCGGCCGATGGGCGCGGCGTGCTGTGGGACATCTCGATGACCGATGTCGTCGCGAGCACGCTGACCGCCGATCCGGTCCCGCGCACGGCGCAGCGCGGTGATACCTGGTTCGTCGAGTCCGAGAACGGACCGATTCCGGTCGCGAAACCACTGTCCCGCAGGATGATCGGCCCCGCCGCGGACTCCGGTGCCGATACGGCGCGCGTACTCGGGTCGCTGAGGATTCCGGTGCCGTGACCGACGACTCCAGCCGGACTCGCCAACCCGCGCGCGGCCGGGTCGTCATCGTGCTCGACGCGG
>NZ_JBHWZY010000058.1:0-15260 GCF_042727815.1 Nocardia sp. NPDC060220 | reverse complement strand
CTGCACCGTCGTCCAGGATGCCTACTCGCTGCGCTGCGCACCCCAGGTCGCCGGCGCCGCCCGCGACACCCTCGACCACGCCGAACGCATCGCCGGCCACGAATTGGCCAGTGCCGTGGACAACCCCGTCGTCACCCTCGACGGCCGGGTCGAGTCCAACGGCAATTTCCACGGCGCCCCCGTCGCCTATGTGCTGGACTTCCTGGCCATCGTGATCGCCGACGTCGCCTCGATGAGCGAACGCCGCACCGACCGCTTCCTCGACAAAGCCCGCAACCACGGCCTTACCCCGTTCCTGGCCGACGATCCCGGCGTCGACAGCGGTCACATGATCGCCCAGTACACCCAGGCCGCCATCGTCTCCGACCTCAAACGCCTGGCCGCGCCTGCCTCGGTCGACTCGATCCCCTCCTCGGCGATGCAGGAGGACCACGTCTCGATGGGCTGGTCCGCCGCCCGCAAACTCCGCCGCGCCCTCGACGGCCTCACCCGAGTCCTGGCCATCGAAGCCCTCACCGCGGCCCGCGGCCTCGACCTCCGCGCCCCGCTGACCCCGGCGCCCGCGACCGCTGCCGTACTGACCGCGCTGCGCGACCGAGTCCCCGGCCCGGGGCCCGACCGCTACCTCGCCCCGGACATCGAGGCAGCGGTCCGCCTCGCGGCATCCGGCGCGCTGCTCGCCGCCGCCGAATCGGTGACCGGTCCGCTCGGCTGAGCGGGGTACGCGCGAGCGAAACCCCGGCCGGGGACCGCTGTCTCGCCTGCACTGATCCGCCCGATGGCATCGTCGCTGTTGCCGCTGACCTGCGATCGGCCCCACGCGGGCCGACGGCGAAGGCGATTGCCGCAGTCGGCGATCGCGTGAGTGACATCGCTACGCCTGCAGCTGCTGTGCCGGTTCGATCTCGGTGAGCCCGCGCAGCGACTCGGGCAGCGAGGTCTGGTGCAGGACGCCGAGGCGTTGGGTGGCGCGGGTGAGGGCGACGTAGAGTTCGGCGGCGCCGCGGGGGCCGTCGGCGAGGATACGCTGCGGATCCACGACCAGCACCGCGTCGAACTCGAGGCCCTTCGTCTCCGATGCGGGCACCGTGCCGGGTACCCCGGGTGGCCCGATCACGATGCTCGTTCCCTCGCGGCCCGCCTCAGCCCGCACGAATTCCTCGATCGCGGTGGGCAATTCGTGGTCGGTGACCCGATGCGACCAGGGTGCGACACCGCAGGCTCGCACCGAGTCCGGCGGGCGGACATCGGGCGCGAACTCGGCGAGCACATCGGCGGCCACGGCCATGATCTCGGCGGGGGTGCGGTAGTTCACCGTGAGGGCACGATAGATCCAGCGGCCGGGGACGTAGGGCTCCATCATCGTGGCCCAGGACCTCGCGCCCGCCGCCGACCGGCGCTGCGCGAGATCGCCGACGATCGTGAAGGAGCGGCTCGGGCACCGCCGCATCAGCACCCGCCAGTCCATCTCCGACAACTCCTGGGCCTCGTCGACCACCACGTGTCCGTAGGTCCACTCCCGGTCGGCCGCGGCACGTTCGGCGAGTTCGCGGGTGTCGCGTTCGAGGAAGCGTTCGGCCAGGTCTTCGCCGTAGAGCATGTCCTGGGCGAGCAGGTGGTCCTCGTCGTCCATCAGGTCTTCGCGGCTGATGAGGGTGTCCAGCACGCCGGCCGCGTACTCGGCCTCGGCCTTGCGCTCTCGCTCGGCCGAGTCGTCGGCGGCTGTGTCGCGGCCGAGCAGGTCGACGAGTTCGTCGAGCAGCGGCACGTCCGAGACCGTCCACGCGCCACCGTCGGCCCGCCACAGCGCCGCGTCCGCGCCTGCTGCCCGCAGCCGATCGTGTGACGAATACAGCTGGGACAGCACGGCTTCCGGTTTCAGGATCGGCCAGCACTGATCCAGCGCCGCGGTGAACTCGTCGTTGTCGGCGAGCTCGCGGACCAGGTCGGCGCGCAGTTGTTCCCATGCCTCGGTGTCGTCGCGAGTCAGCCAGCCCTCGCCGATCCGGGCGATCGCGCGCTCGGTGAGAACGTAGGTGATGATCTCGGTGAACACCGCGCGCGCCTCGTTGTGCGGGCGCCCGCTCTCCCTCGCCTCCTGCCTGGCCCACTCCGCGGTCGCGGCATCGATCCGCACCGTCACATCGGTCAGCGCGATCGTCAGCGGCGCTTCGGGCAGTCGCTGGCGATCCGCGATCGTCGCGGCGAGGACGTCGAGGATTCGCAGCGAACCCTTGTGCCGGGCCGCCTCGGGGGTGTCCTCCGCCGTCGCGCGCAGACCGGGCACGAGGTCGGCGGTGGTGGCGAACACGACATTCGTCTCGCCGAGCGAGGGCAGTACATGGGCGATGTGGTTCAGGAAGGCCGGATTGGGCCCGACCACGAGCACGCCTTGGCGCTCCATCCGCCTGCGCTGGGTGTAGAGCAGGTACGCGACGCGGTGGAGCGCCACCACGGTCTTCCCGGTGCCGGGACCGCCCTCGATCACGGTCACACCCGGGTGCTCCAGGCGGATGATCTCGTCCTGTTCGGCCTGGATCGTCGCGACGATATCGCGCATCCCGTCCCCGCGTGGCGCGTCCACCGCGGCGAGCAGCGCGGCGTCGGTTCCGCCCTCGCTCCCGTCGGGGCGGCCGAGCACCTCATCGGTGAAGTCGACCACCCGGCGGCCGCGGGTGTGGAACTGCCGCCGCCGGCGCATGCCCTCCGGGTTGGCCGCGGTGGCGACATAGAAAGCGCGCGCCGCGGGGGCCCGCCAGTCCAGGAGCAACTGTTCGAGATCGTTCGACTCGTCGAACAGCCCGATCCGGCCGATGTAGGACCGCTCGCCCGAGGCCGCGTCCAGCCGGCCGAAACACAGTCCGTTGTCGGCCACATCGAGGCGCTGTACTTCCTTGCCCAGCGCCCGCACCTCGTTGTCGCGCTCCATGGGGGAGTCGCCCTTGGTGCGCAGCGCCGTGCTGTAGCGACCCTTCACCCGTGCCCGCTCGGCATCGAGGCGCGAGTACAACCCGGCGACATAGCTTTGCTCGGATCGGCGTTCCTCTTCGTACCCGTGCGCTGACATAGGCCCCTAACTGTACTTTTTCCGGTGCGACCGGATGATTGTGCAGCAACCCCGGGGCCTTGCCGCAAGTCCCTGTTTACGCTATATATTGAAAGTGGAAAGAGCCCCGGCGATGCCGGGGCTCTCGTCTTTTTCCGGGTCGGTCAGCCCTCCTGCATCGGAATCCGCACACCTCGTTCACGAGCCACCTCGGCCGCGTGCTCGTAACCCGCGTCGACGTGTCGCATCACCCCGGTCCCCGGGTCGTTGGTCAGCACCCGCTCCAGCTTCCGCGCGGCCAGCTCGGTGCCGTCGGCGATACACACCTGGCCCGCGTGGATCGAACGGCCCATCCCGACCCCGCCACCGTGATGGATCGACACCCAGCTCGCCCCGGACGCGGTATTGAGCAGTGCGTTGAGCAGCGGCCAGTCCGCGATCGCGTCGGAACCGTCGGCCATCGCCTCGGTTTCGCGGTAGGGGGAGGCCACCGAGCCGGAGTCGAGGTGGTCGCGGCCGATGGCCAGGGGAGCCGACAGCTCACCCGAGGCGACCATCTCGTTGAATTTCAGGCCCGCGCGATGGCGTTCGCCGTAACCGAGCCAGCAGATCCGCGCGGGCAGACCTTCGAACTTCACCTTCTCGCCCGCCAGGGTGATCCAGCGGCGCAGATGGTCGTTGCCGGGGAACAGTTCCAGGATCGCGCGGTCGGTGGCGGCGATATCGGCCGGATCACCCGAGAGCGCCGCCCACCGGAACGGACCGAGGCCCTCTTCGAAGAGCGGGCGGAGGTAGGCGGGAACGAAGCCGGGAAAGGCGAAAGCCCGGTCGTAGCCGCCTTTGCGGGCCTCGTCGCGAATCGAGTTCCCGTAGTCGAACACCTCGGCGCCCGCGTCCATGAATCCGACCATCGCCTCGACGTGCGCGGCCATCGACGCCTGCGCCTCGGTGGTGAACCAGACCGGATCCTTCTCGGCGAGGGTGTGCCAGTCCTCGAGCGCGACGCCGATCGGCAAGTAGGACAACGGATCATGGGCCGAGGTCTGATCGGTGACGATGTCCATCGGTGCGCCCATGGCCAGCAGTGCGGGAAAGACCTCGGCCGCATTGCCGACCAGGCCGATCGAGAGCGGCCTGCGCTCGTCACGCGCGGCGACGGCGAGATCCAGTGCCTCCCGCAAGGTCGCGGCCTTCGTATCGAGGTAGCCGTGCGCGATCCGCCGGTCGATACGCGCCGGATCGCAGTCCACGCACAGCGCGACGCCGTCGTTCATCGTCACCGCGAGCGGTTGCGCGCCACCCATCCCGCCGACGCCCGCCGTGAGGGTGATGGTGCCGGCGAGGGTGCCGCCGAATCGCTTGCGTGCCACCGCACCGAAGGTCTCGTAGGTGCCCTGCAGAATGCCCTGGCTGCCGATGTAGATCCACGACCCGGCCGTCATCTGCCCGTACATCATCAGCCCCAACTGCTCGAGCTTGCGGAACTCGTCCCAGGTGGCCCAGTCGCCGACGAGGTTCGAATTCGCCAGCAGCACCCGCGGCGCCCATTCGTTGGTGCGGAACACCCCCACCGGTTTCCCGGACTGCACCAGCAACGTCTCGTCCGCGGCGAGGGTCTCCAGCGTTCGCACGATCGCGTCGAATGCCGCCCAACTGCGCACCGCTCGCCCGGTCCCGCCGTAGACGACCAGGTCATCGGGGCGTTCGGCGACCTCGGGATCGAGATTGTTCATCAACATCCGCAAGGCACCCTCCTGCTGCCAACCGAGGGTGTGCAACTCGGTGCCGCGCGGAGCGGACACGGGACGAGGGCCGGAGACAGGCGGTGTCGCGTCGGTCATGAGGGCAGTATAGTCCTGTATATACAAGTGCCGACGAGGTTCGAGCGCAACGTATTCTCTGGGCGAGGCGAGGAGATGTTCGGTGGTGGCGATCGAGGTGGTCGATGCGGAGCTGGCCGCGCTCTACGGCGAGCTCGGTAGCGAATTCGCGGCGTATGAACGGGTCAAGCAGCTGATCATGGCGCAGATCAAAGCGCGCCGGTGGAACGCGGGGGAGCAGATCCCCTCGGAGAACCAGTTCGTCGCCGCGCTCGGGCTGTCCCGGATGACGATCAATCGCGCCCTGCGTGACCTGACCGCCGACGGCGCGCTCACCCGGGTGATGGGTGTGGGAACCTTCGTCGCGGCGAGCAAGGCCACCTCACCGCTGTTCGAGGTCCGCAATATCGCCGACGAGATCACCGGTCGCGGGCATCGTCATCGCACCGAGGTGGTGTTCGTGCGGTCCGAGGTGCCCGGCGACGCGGAAATGGCGAATGCCATGGGCGGCACGGTATTCCACTCGCTGCTGGTGCACTTGGAGGACGGCGTGCCGATCCAGCTCGAGGACCGCTACGTCAACCCGGCGCAGGCCCCCGACTACCTCGCCCAGGACTTCACCACCGTCACCCCGAACAGCTACCTCAGTGAGGTCGCGCCGCTGCTGCGCGGCGAGCATGTCGTCGAGGCGGTGCGGGCCGCCCGCGAGGAGTGTGTGCTGCTCGGCATCGACGCCGACGAGCCGTGCCTGCTCATCCGGCGCCGCACCTGGTCGTCGGGCGGGTTGGTCAGCGTGGCACGGCTCGTGCATCCGGGTTCGCGCAATCGGCTGGAAGGCGGCTTCGGTAGCGAACCGGGCTGACTCCGCGTCGTGCGCGCCGAACAATGTTCCCGACTCGAAACAGCTGTCGCCGCTTGGCAATTGCGCGACGAGATTTTGATCAGGCGGATTGTCGAACTGTTTCCTTTTCGGACGGGATCGAAGACATGCTCATCGAGAAGGCTGACGTGTGCATGGTCGCCCCCTGAAATTGTTATCCGATCTGAATGATAAACAGGAACAGCAAATTGATGGCTACCGATTAAATGCTGTCTGAGCTGGGGTTATGTCTGCTGGACGGATTTGGTTCAGTTTCGAGTTATCACTGTTTCGTGACGAAGTACGCGGTTGGCCGGATCGGGGCTGTACGTTTGGGACTCGATAGTTTCGCTGGGTTCCATTCAGGTAACGGAGAGGGCGGAAATGGCTACAGTCACGCAGCCGTCGGGGCCGCACACCATGATCTCTCGACGTGATTTCTCCGCAGCGAAAACAGTGATGACGCCGTCGAGCCTGGTGACCCTCGGGTTGATCTTGCTGATTCCCGTGTTCATCACGGCGGGTCCGATTCTCGCGTCGGCGTTGATCGCGCGATACGACGGTGTCGGGTGGTCCGGTGGGGTGGTCTTCGGGGTGATCGCGACCGTCGTCGTCATGTCGGTGCTGGCCTCGGCGTGGGCGTTCCGCCTGGCGTGGCGGCGTGGTTCCGCCGCCGCGCAGCGCCCGTTCGGTTCTTCTCTCGTGCGGTAGGAGGTCGACAATGCAGACGCACCGACAGGCGACGGCGCCGCTCATCGAACCGCCCGTGGCCACCGCTGCCGACGAATGCCGCCTACTGCGGATCGTCGCCCGGATCGAGGCGCCCCACGTGTGGGACTCGACGTCCGCCCGGCTGCTCGACTGCGCGCGCCGGCGATGGCAGGGCAGGGCCGACATCGCCGACCATCCGGCCTTGCGCCGCTGGTCGCAGATCCAGGACTCCCAGCAGAGACCCGAACAGCCTTGCCTGCGCACACTTTTCGCTGCCTTCGCCGCCGGCTCGCTGGTCGGTGGTGATCCCTGTGCGGACCTGGCCGCCGCGATCATGCTCCTGTCGAGCTGCCCCGCCGAAGCGGTTCAGCAGGCCGACCCGAACAGCGAATGTCGCACGGTGCGCTTCTCGGTCTACGCCTATCGCGAAGACGACCTGCCGCTGGCCGAGGACCTGATCACCGCCACCGTTCACGCCTGTGGCACCGTCCTGGCCCGTCGCTGCACGATCATGCGCCCCCCTGCCCGTTCCACGGCTCCGTCCCCGTCCGTCGACTACCCGGCGCCGAACCTCCTGGTCCTCGGCAGCCTGGGCAGCACCGCCGCCCGCTGACCGAACCCGGTCGCGGCTTTTCACTCGGCCGCTTCGCTGTCCGCTGCGTTGCTAGCGAAACTAACAGTGCTGCACCAGGTTTCATCGTTACTGAGGGCGTGATATCGGATCGCCGCGGGCCTTCGGGTCGGTTCCCGATCGCGCCTCGGCTCGCGGTAACGCGAATCGGATTGTATGGTTCACACAGGGCTGTCCCAGTCACCGGAGTTGTTGACGGACGGACAGTTCGTGTCACTCTGGTCCCGAATCGTGTGTGTGCCAACAACATTGACGTTGCGAGCGCCGACCCGACCGTATCGCGGTCGCCCCCACGCATCGCCGGATGACTCCCGAGGTGTCTACCCCGGGCAGTTCCGCGACTCATGAGTTCGCCCCCGGATTATCGCGATGACGCGAAAGCCGTTGTAGTGCAGGCGATTACGCCGCACACCTGGAACCGGCAATCAGCTGTCGCTGCTGTGTTCCCCGCCTGAAGTATCCGTAAACCATTGTGGTACAGCACAATTGTAGGTTTCAAACTTGGAACATGTTGGAATGCTTGACATCTCGAGCTTCCTCTACAAAACTACCCGTCGGTAGCCAGCGAACGGGACGCTCGACCCCGTCGGCTGCGAGAGGTGACTCCCTACGACTGCCCCGCCGGAAACTCCATAAACCCCTGTCCGGCAGTCGCCGGTGAACCTCTCCGCATCGTGACCACACCAAAGGAGCTCAGCGCTATGGATAATCCCGCGCTACCCGCAGCACAGCACTCGGGTGACCAGCACTCGGGCGACCAAGTGGTGGTCATGCCCAGACCGGCCGGACCGACCGAGCAGCTGGCGCTGGTCACCGCACGACTGCGGGAACTGCTCATCACCGGTGAGGATTTCGACGCGATCTACACCCACATCCTGGCCGCTCCCGGCAAACGGGTGCGGGCCCGGTTGGTCCTGGCCTGCGCCGGGTTGCTCCCCGATGCCGCCGACACCGCTGCCCCGCTGGGCGACGCCGTCGACCTGGCCTGCGCGATGGAGATGCTGCACGAATCCTCGCTGGTCCACGACGACATCTGCGACGGATCGCTGCTGCGCCGCGACGCACCGTCGGTGCCCGCCGCGTTCGGCGTGCGCACCAGTGCCCGCGCCGGATTCCACCTGGCCGGCGCATCGATGCAGGTCGTCGCCCGCGTGCTGACCGACAACCCCGAGGTCTTCGCGCGGGTCGGTGAGGCGCCCGGCATCACCTACGCCGACCGGCTCTCCGACCTGTCCTACGGTCAGCTCATCGAGACCCTGCCGCCCTCGATCGACGAGGTCGCGCTGCGCCGCCACTACGAACTCGTGGCAGGGGCCAAGACCGGCACCCTGTTCCGGCTGTCGTGCGCGTACGGCGGCACCGCGGGCGGGGTCGATCTCGACCGGCTCTACGCCCTGATGGAGTACGCCGACCAGCTCGCGCTCGCCTTCCAGATCATGGACGACGTCCGCGACATCGAGGGCGGACCGGGCCTGGGCAAGGACGCCGGCGGTGACCTCGAACGCCGGGTGCCGACCTGGCCGGTCATCGAATGGCTCGGCTCGCGGCCCGGCGCCCGCGAAATGTGGCTGGACGCAGAGATTTCCAGCGCGACCCTGCAGGAAGACCTGGTCGAGAGCGGTGCCACCAAAGCGGCCCGCCTGGTCGCGATGGACGCCACCGAGAAGGCCACCCGCGCACTCGACGTCTTTCCCCCTTCCCTCGCGCGCGACGACCTGCGCGAACTTCTCGAGCAGGTGATCTCCCGATGAGCTCAGCACGACTTCCCCTCCTGATCCGCGGACTGCGCAACCTACGCCGCGCACCGGATCTGGGCGCACTGCGCGCCGCGCGGTCACCGCAGGAACTGGCCGCGCTCGCGCTGATCCCCGCGGGCCGCAACCTGGGCATCGCCGTCGGTCTGCTGCCTGCGACCTTGCGCGACGAGGCCACCGCAGCGCTGCTCGCCTGTCGTGTGCTCGACGCTTTCGAAGACCTCAGCGATCGCGCGGTAGCCAGCGGCGCCGTGCTGGCGGCAGTGGATTACCTCAACGGCGCGAGCGACACCCTCCCACCGCCGCTGCCCGCGCTCGAGGGCAAGATCCGCGACAGCGAAGCCGTCGACCGGGTACTCGCCGAGCGCATCGCCGACATCAGGGCGCTGCTCGCGGCGTTGTCCGAGCAGGGTCGCGAGCGGGTCGGGCTGGTGCTCACCGATGTGGGCCGGGTCATGGCGCGCAATATCGACGCACCGCTGACCCGCGTCGCCTACAGCGAAGGCGTGCTCGGCCGTATCACCCACTACGCCTGCGCCCTGGTCGCCGAAGATGTGCTGCCCGAAGCGGATCTGCGGGAACTGACCGGTTGTGTCGCCGTGATCGCCCAGTCGGCCAACGACCTGCGCGACAACGAACTCGCGATCTACGGCGCCGCCGACCGTGAGGAACTCACCCGGATGGTGATGCTGCGCCAGCTCACCCCCGCCCTCGGCGGCTTCGCGCTGCTGGCCAAGCTCGGTCCCGGCACACCGAGCCTGGGCGCGCGGGCGGCGATGGCGTACATGACGATCACGACCTCGGCGTTCCTGTGTGGCGCGGTCGGGGCGCCCGCACCTTTCCGGCGCCCGGTCGCCGCGGCCACGCTGGCCGCCGCCTCGTCCACCTACTGGACCACGATGCTCGAGCGTGTGCGCCGCAGTGGCGACGCCGCGATCCATCAGATGCTCGACGCCTCACCGGATTTCACCACCGGCTCGGCGTCGGCCTCGCAGGTGCTCGGTGCGGGCGACCTGGCTTCGACGGAAACCTCGTTGATGCCGCTGATCGTCGACACCACCTTCGCGCTGGTGCAAACCCTGCCCGAAGGCCGCCTGACCGGCGAACTCTCCGACTCGGCGATCCGCACCATGATGATCGCCGATCACCTGGCCTTCGGTGCCATGGAGCGGGTGCCGAGCCACGAACCCGACGCGATCCGGGCGCTGGCCACACGGCTGCAGCTCGCCGCTCTCGACAACAGCAGCCACCAGTAGTCGAGGAACACCTCCTCGATGATCGTCACTACTAGCGAAGGAGCTCTCCCATGAGCACCGGAACGCCCGTCGCGCCCACAGAGAAACCGCCGTTCAGCCGGCGCGTGTTCAAACTCGAGCACGCATCCAACGTCGGCCCGCTGCTCCACATCGCGTTGTGGATCGGCATGACCGCAGCCGCGCTGTTCATCCCCGGCACCTCCACCTGGTACATCGCGGTACCGCTGATCATCGTGCTCTCGCTGCTGAACCTCTCGCTGACCATCGGCGTGATGCACATGCACACCCATCGCCCGCTGTTCGTGTCCAAGTTCCCCAACCGGGTGGTCGACATCCTGTGCTGCCTGCCCGGCAACCTGACCGCGGCCGAGATGCGCGAGGTGCACGTCCTCAACCATCACCGGTTCAACGACGGCCCGGGCGATGTCACCGCGACCACCGGCCTGGACAAGGGCATCGGCGCCCTCTGGTACTGGGTCCGCTACGGCATGGTCGTCAAGATCCACACGGTGCGGACGGTGTTCGCCGCGAACCCGGCGCCGCGCCGTCGTAAGACGCGTCACCAGTTCATCTTCGATCTCGCGGTGTACACCCTCGTGATCGGCTCTGTCTGGTACGTCGCGGGCTTCGAGAAGTTCGTGCTGTTCTACTGGGTGCCGTTCCTGATCACCCAGGTCAACGCCGGCTACTTCGCCTGGCTGAGCCACGCTCCCGCACGCGGATTCACCGATGAGCCGAGCACGTCGCTGAACAACGCGGGCAACATCCTCAACTTCCTGATCTTCAACCAGGGCTACCACAGCGTGCACCACCGCTACCCCGGCATCCACTGGAGCCAGATCCCCGACAAGCTCGACTACATGCGTGACGTGAACCCCGGCGTCATCGTGCCGTATTGGATGGTGGCGCAGTCGGGTTGGCGTCTGGTCGTGCCCGGCGGCTTCCTCAACGAGGGGTACGGCAACAAGTGGAAGGCGCGCCTGGAGTCGCGTCTGGAAGCGGGCACCGTTCGCTCACGCTACCTGCCGTGGTTCGCATGGATCTGATGTCACCGCAACAGGTTCGGGGCGTGGTGACGAGCCCCTCGCGGCTCGTCCCGTTCCTGTTCTCCTTCGCCGTCTACGGTTTCGCCGGCATCACGGTGCCGCTGATGCTGCTGTTCGCCGGCGGCTGGTGGCTGCCCAAGACGGTGGACAAGGGACCGCACCTGTCCGCGGTCCCCGCGATCGCGATCGACCTGGTGCTGCTCGCGCTGTTCGCGCTGCAGCACTCGGGCATGGCCCGGCCCTCGTTCAAGGCGTTCATCACCCGCTGGGTGCCCGAGGCGCTCGAGCGCACCGTCTACATCATCGGCGTGTGCCTGGTGATGTGGGTGATCATGCTGGCGTGGCAGCCGGTGCCGCACGTGCTGTGGTCGGCCGACGGCGCGCTCGCGGTGGTGCTCGACACCGGGTTCTGGATCGGCTTCGTGCTGGTCTACGCGGCTACCCTGCTGCTGAACCACTTCCACCTGCTCGGCATCAGTCAGGCCTACCGCCAGTACGTGATCCAGGTACCGGACGCGACGGTCGACCGTCTGCAGGTGAACGGCGTCTACAAGCTGGTTCGTCATCCGCTGATGACCGGTCTGCTGGTGTCGTTCTGGTTCGCCAGTGAGTTCACCGTCGGACACCTGGTGTGGGCGCTCGGGCTGACCGGGTACATCCTGCTCGGAACCTACCTGGAGGAGCGCGATCTCATCGCTCGTTTCGGTGCGTCCTATCGCGCGTACGCCGCGCAGGTGCCCGCGTTCTTCCCGTCCGTGCGCGCCATTTTCGGCCGATCGTCTCGGTAACCGGCACGGCCGGGCCGAGTCTGGAGAGGAATCGTCGTGAACAGTCCCGTTCGAGAACGTACTGAACACAGCTCCACAGCGACCGGCCCGGTCCGTGGCGTGGGCCGAGCCCACGCCAAGGCGATCCTGCTGGGTGAGCACACCGTGGTGCACGGGACGCCCGCCATCGCGTTTCCGCTGCCCACCCTGTCGGTGCGGGCGGTCGCCCGTCCCGGCACCCCCGGCGGCATCGTCGAGGTTCCCGAAGGGCACTTCGGGTTCGTCGCGGGCAACCCGAATACCGCGGAGAACACGTTGTCCGGACCGCGCGTAGCGGTCGAGGAGGCGTTGCGGCGCTGGGGCCTGACCGGCCATATCGCCGATGTGGTGATGGAGTGCGACATTCCGCTCGCTCGCGGGCTCGGCTCGAGCGCGGCGTGCGCCGGCGCGGCCGTGCGTGCCGTCGCCGACCTGCACGGCCGAACCGTCGACGCCGCCACGCTCTACGAATTCGTGCAGTGTGGTGAACAGGTCGCGCACGGCAGAGCCAGCGGCATCGATGCGAGCGCGGTGCTGGCCGACGGCCCGATCCTGTTCCGCGAGGGCACCGCCACCGCACTCGATATCGGTCTCGACGCCGCGCTGGTGATCGCCGATACCGGGGTGCCCGGGTCCACCCAGCACGCGGTCGCCGGGGTGCGCCGCACGCTCGACCGGGACCCGCGGTCCGCGCGCCGCGTGCTGACCAGGGCCGGCGAGCTGATCGGCGGCGCCGCGGCCGATCTCGCGGCGGGCGACGCCGCGTCGCTGGGCCGGGCGATGCTCGACTTCCAGGACCTGCTCGCCGAACTCGGCGTGAGCACCCCGCATATCGACACACTGGTCGCCGCGGCGCTGGAGGCGGGCGCGTACGGCGCCAAGCTCACCGGCGCCGGTCTCGGCGGCTGCGTCCTCGCGCTCACCGAGACCGGTGACGCGCGCACGGTCAGCGCCGCGTTGCGCCGCGCAGGCGCGGTACAGACCTGGACGGTCCCCACCCGCAGCCTGCGTTCAGGCGCGGAGTCCCTATCCGTCTCGACCTCGGAACACGGTGTCAATCCATGACTTTCACTCCCGCATCACCCGCGGTCGCCGAGCGCGGCACCGTGACCGGGCCGTCCGCCGAGTCGGTCGCGTACCCGAACATCGCCCTGGTGAAGTACTGGGGCAAGCGGGACGAAGCCCTGTTCCTGCCCGTCACGGGCAGCCTGTCGATGACCCTCGACATCTTCCCGACCACCACATCGGTGCGGGTGATCGAGGGACCGGCCGATGTCGTCGAGTTCAACGGTGTCGCGGCCACCGGAGCCGCGCGTACCCGCATCGAGACGTTCCTGGATCTGGTGCGCGCCAAGGCCGGTCGTGCCGACCGTGCGATGGTGGTGACGTCCAACGCCGGGCCCACCGGCGCCGGTCTGGCCTCCTCGGCGAGCGGCTTCGCGGCCCTGGCCACCGCTGCCGCGGCCGCCTATGAGCTCGACCTCGACGGTCGCGCCCTGTCGCGACTGGCCCGGCGCGGCTCCGGCTCCGCCTCGCGCTCCATCTTCGGTGGATTCGTCGTCTGGCACGCCGGTGACGGCGAAGGCGAAGCGGGGGACCTGAGTTCGTTCGCGGAGCCGATCGGCGGCGACGAGCTGGATCCGGCTCTGGTGGTCGCCGTGGTGAACCAGGGCGCGAAGGCCGTCTCGAGCCGGGTCGCCATGCGCGAGACAACCGCCACCTCGCCGTTCTATCGGCCGTGGGCCGATTCGTCGGTGCTCGATCTGGCGGAGATGCGCAAAGCCATTGCACGACAGGACCTTCCCGCGATCGGGGAGATCGCCGAGCGCAACGCCCTCGGCATGCACGCCACCATGCTCACCGCTCGACCCGGAATCCGGTACCTGTCACCGCATTCGATCGCCATCCTCGACGCGGTCCTCGCGCTGCGCGCCGACGGGATCATGGCCTACGCCACGATCGACGCGGGTCCGAACGTCAAAGTGTTGTGCTCGCGTGCGGACGCGCCACTGGTCGATGCCACCCTGGACGGTCTCGGCGACTTCGTCACCACCCGGATCGCGCACATCGGTCCCGGTGCGTCGCTGACCACGGCCGGTGCACCGGCGGCGGGTGGCGATCGATGACCAGTTGTCGCGCACCGGGCAAGCTCTTCATCGCCGGTGAATACGCCGTGGTCGAGCCGGGACACCTCGCGGTGCTCACGGCGGTCGACCGCTACGCGACCGCCACGGTCACGGCGGCGGATCCAGGCGACGGCATCACCGTGCACTCGGATCTGGACGGCGGTGTCACGCTGTCGTGTGGGCGTCACGGTGACGAATTGGCACCGATCTCCGATGCTGGTGTACCAGCGGCATTTTCCTATGTCTTCGCGGCCGTTTCGCTGGTTCACCGGCTGCTCCTGGAACGGGGCGTCCCCGTCTCCGACTTCCGGCTGAGCGTCACCGCCGACCTCGGCGACGCCGATGGTCGCAAGTTCGGCTTGGGGTCCAGCGCGGCCGTCACGGTGGCCACCGTCGCCGCCCTCGGGCAGCACTTCGCCCTCGGGCTCGATCCCATGGACCGGTACCGGCTGGCCATGCTCGCCACGATCGCGGTCAATCCGCGCGCTTCGGGCGGCGATGTCGCCGTGAGCACCTGGGGCGGCTGGCTCGCCTATCGATCCCCGGACCGCGCGCAGGTGGCGGCCTCGCTCGCCCGCGACGGCGTCGACGCGACCCTGCGTTCCCCGTGGCCGGGCCTGTCGGTGCGCCCGCTGCCCACCCCGACCGAGCTCACCCTGCAGGTCGGCTGGACCGGGAACCCGGCCTCCACACCGGCGCTGGTCGCCGGCCTCGACGGCGACCGCAGCACCTTCCGGGCGCACAGCAACGAGTGTGTCGAACGGCTGGTCGCCGCCATCGAAGCCGATGACTCCCGCGCCGTGCGAGTCGAAATCGACAGCGCGCGAACACTGCTCGTCGATCTCGACGCGACGTCGGGCCTGGGCATCATGACACCGCGTCTGCACGCACTGTGCGACGCGGGCGCCGCGGTGGGTGCGGCGGCGAAGCCCTCGGGCGCCGGTGGTGGTGACTGCGGTATCGCGCTCATCGAACGCACCCGGCCCGCGGCGATCGCCGAGCTCACCGGGCGCTGGATCACCGCCGGAATCCGCCCGCTGCCCCTGCGAACCCACCTTGTCGAAGGGGACCCACGATGATCGCCGATCGCAAGGACGACCACGTTCGCCACGCGGTGAACCACCACCGCCAGGCCACCGGAGTCAGTGACTTCGACTCCGTCACCTTCGTCCACTACGCCCTCGCCGGCATCGATGCCGAGGATG
>NZ_JBHWZY010000057.1:0-15386 GCF_042727815.1 Nocardia sp. NPDC060220 | reverse complement strand
GATGTGTATAAGAGACAGGGAGTCCGATGCCTGGATCGCCGCGAACCCCCGCGAGGCGGCCCAGTACTTCGTCGACGACGCACAGGCACGCGGCATCCCCGCCGACCTGGATGCCTGGGAAGCAGCCCTGCGCGGCCGTCCCTTCGGCGTGCATCCGGTGAGCGAGGATTTCCTCGACGAACAGCAACGCGCCGCCGACCTCCTCGCGGCCAACGGGCTGCTCCCGCGCACGGTCGAGGTGCGGTCGGCCGTGCTGCCGTGGATCGGTGAGGTGATCAGCGACCAGTCCGCTGCCACCGTCTGAGCCCGGAACGCTCGGGTGATCGAACCGATCACCCGAGCATCGCGTTCAGTCGCGCCGCGACCCCGTGACCCACACCGGCCCGGTGAGCAGCCAGATCACGGTGATCACACCGAGGCTGCCGAACACCCCCATCAACTGCTCGCGTTGGGCGGCATCGGCGACGGTGTAGCTCAACGCCAGGGTGAGTGCGCCGGCGATAGCCGCCGCACCGAGCCAGCGGGAGAAATCGGCCCATTCCTTGCGGGTGCGTTCCGGCCCGTACTTCGGGATCTTCACCGGGACCGGTCCACCGGCGAAGCGGTGGGCGAATCGCTCGTCGGCCCACCGGATCATCCGGCCACCGAACATCACCGTGCAGCCCAGATAGATCCCGGCGACACGATGGGCGAAGGTCACCTCGCCACCACGGTGGAGGTCGATCGCCACCGCGACCACCAGCACCACATCCAGGACCGGCACCAGAGCCAGCGCCACGGTGCTCGCACGCGGCACCCGGATCACATAGCGCAGCAGCAATCCGCCGACCACCAGCACCCAGAAACCGACTTCGCACGCGGCGATCGTCAGCAGTACGGGGTTGCTCAGTTCGTTCATTCCCCCACTGTGCCGGGCACGTCGGTCCACCGTCGTCCCGCTTGTGGTCCGCCGCCGGTCCGTCTTTCGGGGGACCCGGCCCGTGCGGACGATGTGCTGAAATGGGGCATGCCCACGTCCCGCACGCTCCTGAGCCGGCTCGCGGACGTTTTCGACAGCTCGACCGCGGCCGCCGTCGGGGTGTTCCTGGTGGGCTTGCTGTTGTGGGCGGCGGGTGGCTGGGCGGTCGTGGTCGACCACGACCTGTATCCACCACCGGCGAAAATGGCGCTGCTGTGCGCGGCGTTCGCGATCCAGCTGACCGCGCAGCGCAGGCCCGCGCTCGCCTTCGGCCTGATGGTCGCGCTGCTGGCCGGCGACTTCGTGTTGGGTCCGTCGCTGCCGCTGTGGATCGCGCTGACCGACGTGATCTTCCTGGCGGTCAGCACCGGATCGGATCGGCTGGGCGCGGTGGTCGGCTGGTTCTCGGTGACGGTGACCCTGGGCGGGTCGCTGCTGGCGCTCACCGTGTTCGGCGTCAGAGCGGCCTTCTACACCGGCTTGATCGGCGTCGCGCTCACGTGGTCGCCGCTCGGTTACGCCCGCGCGGTGCGGGCCTCGCGCCGCACGGTCGATGCCGAACGGGCCGCGGCCCGCGCCGAACTCGCCGCCCGCGACGCCGAACGGTCCGCGGCGATCGGCGAGGAGCGTCGGCGCTTGGCCCGTGACCTGCACGACGCGGTGGCAGGCCACGTTTCCGCCGTCGCGATCCTCGCCGAAGTCGCCCTCAAGGACCCCGCCAACACCGCGGTGCTGGCGACGATCCGCTCGAGCAGTCTGGCCGCGGTCGAGGAGATGCGCACGACCATCGAACTGCTCACCGCGCCCGACGACACCGCCGTGACCACGCGACTGGCCTCCCTCGACGGCTTGATCGACGCGGCCGAGGCGGCCGGCGGCTCGGTGACATTGCGCCGGCCCGCCGACCTCGAACTGTCCACCGCGGTCGAGGCCGTCCTCACCCGGATCCTGAGCGAGACTCTCGCCAACGCGACCAAACACGCCCCCGGCGCACCCCTGGATATCGAATTGCACCGCGATGCGACACGATTGGTGGTGACCGCGATGAATCCGATCCCACCCGGCATTCCGGTAGGGCAGGGAAACGGACTGCGCAACATGATGTTTCGCGCGGAATCAGTCGAGGGCACCATCACCGCGGGCGCACAGGACGGCACCTGGCGGGTGTGCGCGCGAATTCCCCTGGGAGACAAGTGACAGTCACAGTGCTGGTGGCCGACGACCACGCCACCATCCGCGCGGGTCTGCGGATGCTGCTCGAAGTGTCCGGTGAGGTGCGGGTGATCGGTGAAGCGGCCGACGGCGCCGCCGCGGTCCGCCAAGCCAAGGCCCTGAGCCCCGATGTGGTGCTGATGGACGTGCGGATGCCGCGCGTCGACGGGCTGGAGGCGACCGCCGCCGTCGTCGCGCAGACCAGCGCGAAAGTGCTGGTCCTCACCACCTTCGCCCTCGATGAATACGTCCTCGGCGCGCTCTCGGCCGGTGCGAGCGGATTCCTGCTCAAGTCCGTCGGTGGCGACGACCTGGTCAGTGCCGTACTGGCGGTGGCCGAAGGGGACGCGGTCCTCGACCCGAAGGTGACGCGCGCGGTGATCGCGGCGCTGCCTCGCGCGGCCGATGTCGCGCCACCGCCCGATCTGTCCGCGCTCACCGACCGTGAACGACAGGTACTCGCCGGTCTGGGCGCCGGTCTGTCCAATATCCAGATCGGTACCCGCCTGCGCATCGGCGAGGCCACGGTGAAAACGCACGTTTCCCGGGTGCTGAGCAAGCTCGGTGTGCAGTCGCGCGTGCAGGCGGCGGTGATCGCATCGCAGTCCGGTCTCGATCTGCCCTGATCGCGATCGGGTCTCAAACCGACGATGTCCCGGTACCGCGTCGGGTACCGGGACATCGGGTCGGAACAGGGCTCAGCGTGCAGGTTGCGGGTCGGACTGTTCCGGACGGATCCGGCGTGATTCAAACCAATAGGTCAGGGAAACGGTGGCGTAAGAAGCCAGGACCACTGCTGCGGTTACCAGAAGAAACGCGACGAACAAGGGAATCAGGAAAGCCATGGTGCCCTCCTCGCGGTACGGTAGTCGTGCGATGAAGGTGGTGGTCAGCGCCTCGTCGCGCCGAATCTGAACGAGCCCCGCACGTTCGATAGTAGGGGCACGGCGCGACGCGGGCACGGATCCGCGGCTGTGACTGCGGTCATGGTTTGCGCGGAGTGTCGCCCACGTCACCGAACCGCCCATGAGGTTGAATGTTCAACATATCTGGGTTCTACCGCGTCACGAGTTCTCGACATCGGCTTCACCACGAACAACCGACGAAGGAGCACCGATCGTGAGCATGATCCTGGCCGCAGTGCATGACACCTATAACGTCGTTGTCGCCCAGGTGGGCAATCCCACGCCGGAAGCGCCGCCGATGGCCGACAAGGTGATGCAGTTGGGCCGGTATTTCACCTGGATGATCCTGTTGTCCGGCGTCACCGCCATCACCTACGGCGGCGGCCGCTTCGCCTGGGAGAAGTGGAACGGCGGCGGCCTGCAATCGCCGAAGATGATCGCCAGCGCCATGGCGGGCGGCGCGGTCGCCACCAGCGCGGGCACGATCATGAACGCGGTCATCGGGGCCTGATCGACCGGCCCCGCTACTGTCGGGGTTGTGCGTATCTTTCTCGCGGGCGCCACGGGCGTCATCGGATCACGGTTGCTGCCGCTGCTGGTCGGCGCCGGTCACGACGTGGCCGGCCTGACCCGTTCCCCGAGTAAAGCGGCGGCGGTCCGCGCCACCGGAGCCACCGCGGTGGTCCACGACGTCTACGACGCCGACGGCCTCACCACCGCGGTGCTCGACTTCACCCCTGACCTGGTCATGCACCAGCTCACCGACCTCCCCGACGAGGTGGCGCGCCTGGCCGGCTCCGGCGAGGCGAACTCCCGCATCCGTACCGAGGGCACCGCGAATCTGCTCGCGGCCGCCGCGGCGGCCGGAGCGAAACGCTTTCTGGCCCAGAGCATCGCCTGGGCGCTGCCGGCGGGCCGTGGTGACGCCATCGCGACCCACGAATCCGCCGTCCTCGCCGCGGGCGGCGTCGTTCTGCGTTACGGCCAGTTCTACGGTCCCGGAACGTACTACGAGTCCACCCCACCGGCGCACCCGCGCATCCACGTCGACACCGCCGCCGCGCGCACGCTCGAGCTGCTCGAAGCGCCGACCGGCATCGTGGTCGTGGTCGATCCGGAGTAGAGGCGCCGCCCCGAATAGGGAACAGTGAGGGGATGGCTGTTGACGTAGACACCCTGCACGACGACGACGATCTGCACGCCGCGGGCGCGCTGTTCCGGGCGGCGATGGTGGGATTGCCGCCGCTGCCACCAGATCGTGACCATCTGTCCGAACCGGGCCGCACGCTGGGCGCTCGCATCGATGGTCGGCTGGTCGGCACCGCGGAGTCCTACACCAGCTGGCTGGTTGTTCCCGGTGGCGCGCGCGTCTCACACGCCGCGGTCACCCATGTCGGCGTGCTACCCACGCACACCCGGCGCGGAGTGCTCACCGCCCTGCTGCGCCGACAGCTCGACGACATCGCCGAGCGGGGCGAAGTGGTGGCGACCCTGCGCGCGTCCGAGGGCTCGATCTACGAGCGTTTCGGGTACGGCGTGGCGAGTTCGTTCGCACGCCTGGACCTGCACCGAGGTCGAGCCCGCCTGCGTGACACGGTCCCGCCGTCCGGTCCGGTGCGGTTCGTCGAACCGGCCGACGCGTGGAAGCTGTTCCCGCAGATCTACGCGACCGCCGCGATCGCCTGGACCGGCGCGATCGATCGGCCCGGCTACTGGTGGAAGGGCAAGGAACGTGCCGCGGCCGAACCGGTGTACACCGTGACGCACGGGCCGGCCGGTGCCGAGGACGGGTTCGCGCGCTATCACCCGGTCGACACCGCGAACTGGTTCACCAGCCGCGAACGCACGATCGTCGTCGACGATCTCGTCGCGACCACCCCGCAGGCCTACCTCGGTGTGATCCGGCACCTGCTCTCGGTCGATCTCGTCGACAAGGTGAGTTTCGCGTTCGCGCCGGTGGACGCGCCGCTGCGGCATCTGTTCACCGATGAACGCGCGGTCGGCGTCGCGGGGGTGCACGACGAAACCTGGCTGCGCCTGGTCGATGTCCCCACCGCGCTGGCCCGCCGGACCTATCGCGACGCTCCGCCGGTGATCGTCGAGGTCGAGGACGCGATCCGCACCGCCAACACCGGCCGGTACCGGATCTCCGCCGAGCAGGTGGCGAGAGTGGATGACCCCGCCGATATCACCGTCGACGTCGCCGGCCTCGGCGCGATCTACCTCGGCGGGTCGACGTGGCGACAGCTCGCCCTCGCCGGTCGTGTCGTCGAGCACCGTGCGGGTGCTGTCGACGCCGCCGACGACCTTTTCGCCACTCCCGCACTACCTTTCAGTGGCACCTTCTTCTGATCGAGGGCGTGTGCCCGGATCAGGGTCGGAAGAGCCGAGCGGCGGGCGGCAGTGGACGCAGGGTGTCGGAGATCTGGGCGACCAGCTGCCACGGGCGATCGAGGTCGGTGATCGCTTTGCCGTTGGTCAGAACAGCGCCCGACAGGCCACGATCGGGGTCGGCCCAGCCGTACTGGGTGGTGAGACCGCTGCGGCCGAAGTGTGACCCGGTGTCGCGGCCGAACTTGGACCGGCGGGCGCCGAGTTCGAATCCGGCGCGGCTGACGCGACCGGCCAGTCCGAGCATGCGATCGGCGGGGGCGATCGCGTCGCGCAGGGTGCCGGTCCCGATGATCCTCGTTCCGTCCAGTTCGCCACCGCGCGCGAGGATTTCGTAGAAGCGGGAGAGTTCGTAGGCGGTGGTGACCAGGTTGCCGGAGGGGAGTTCGGCGGCCAGGAATGCGTCGTTGGTGGCCTTCGAGGCCTTGTCCAGATGCCCACCCAGGGCCTTGTTCGCCAGGAATCGGGCGAGGCGGGGTTGGGGCGGGCCGGTCTTGACGCTCGGTACGACCTTGCCGACATCGGCGGGATCGACACCGAAGTTGTTCCAGCGGAAGCCGAGTGGGGTCAGCACCTGCTCGGCGAGGTGCTCGCGCATCCGCTTGCCGGTGGCGCGCTGGACGAGCAGACGCTGGATCAATCCGCTGGTCAGTGCGTGGTAGACGCGAAAACGTCCGGGTGCCCAGCTCGGCACCAGGTCGGTGAGAGCAGCGAGGGCCAGTTCCTCGTCGAGCACCGCCGCGGTTCCGCTGTGTGGTGCGGTGATGAACGGAATACCCGCCGAATGCGACAGCACATCGCCGACGGTGATCACGCCCTTGCGGTGGGCCGCGAACTCGGGAACATAGTCGGCCACCCGGTCTTGCAGACCGAACGCGCCCTGTTCGATGAGCATGAACATCAGCGTGGCGGCGACGCCCTTCGCGGTCGAGAATCCGCAGAACAGGGTCTGCGGCGTTGCCAGGATCTTCTCGGCATCCGGTCGGTCGCTCGGTGCGTTGCCCCAACCGTGACCGATCGTCCGGTTCAGCACGATCCCGCCGTTGCGGCGCAGACACACCTGGATGGCGGGCGTCGTGCCCATCGCGTACCACCTGCGCACCGACGCCCAGATCGCCTCGACGTCGGCCCGCGAGGACCCGACGTCGGCCGGATCGTCCTCGTGGCCGATCGTCGTCACCGCGTCCAGGTTGTCGGTGACCCTCACCAGGGTGGCAGGAAGTGCGCTCATCGGGCCAGCCTACCGACGGTGACCTGTGATAATCCTGAGCGCGCTGTCGGGTGAACGGTGGCACAGCGACGTCGCCGGGTCCGCGAAACCCGGCGTGCGACGACCGGGATCATCGGGCTCGGCCGCCCGGTCACCGAGGTACTCCTCGGCGGTCGACCGCTGCGCGCCGGACCCGCCGCCACCCGCCCGCAGCAGCGACGAGCGTGGCGCATTCGCGCTGCGGCACCGCCCCGGCGAGTTGCTGATCATGCCCTGGCCTCGGTCAGTTCCGCGTCGGCGCGAACAGCGTCGACCGGGGTGCGACCCGCGGCGGTCACCGCGCGGCGGGCGTAGGCGCGGACGTCGGCGTCGGGATCGGTGATCGCCGACTCGAGCGCGTCGAGGGCGGTGGCGCTACCCGACCAGGTGGACAGGGCCAGTACCGCCGCCTTGCGCACATCGAGGTGACGGTCGGTGAGCGCCTCGCTCAACGGCACGACACCGGTCTCCGGGGTCGAACCCGCCAGCCCGCGCGCCGCACCGACACGTACCTGCCAGGCGGAATGTCGCAGTGCCGCAGTGAGTTCGGCGACATCTACCTCCGTGGTACCCAGTGCGGCGTAGGCGGTGAGGGCGGCAGCGCGGACCAGTGGATCGGGATCGCCCGCCAGCACGCGGATCACCTCCACGCCGCCGCTCCCGATCGAGGCGAGTCCGTGTGCGACCGCGATGCGGACCTCACGGTTGACATCGCCCGCGATCGTGGACACCGCATCGGCGTCGTCGAGCGAGACCAGTGCGCGCACCGCCTCGATCCTGACGCGATGATCGGTATCACCCAGTGCGGCACGATATTTCGAGGCAGACCCGGCCCGCAACGCCCGCAGCAGATCGACGACGGTCGCGCGGACGAGGGGATCGGGGGAGCCGAGATACTCACTCAGCGCACCGGCCCCCGCCAGCACCTCTACCAGTTCCCGCAGACTCTCGGTGGCCGCCCGGCGCACCGAGGCGGCCTCGTCGCCCAGCGCTCGGATCAGCTCATCGCCGAATCCGTCCGGGGTGTTCTCGGTGAGCACCGACAGCGCGGCCACCCGCACCACCGGATCGGGATCGGTCAGGTAGCTCGAAAGATCCTCGACCACCGGGGAATCCAGCGCGAGCAAAGTAACCAGTCGAGGCGAGGACGGCGACACCGGGACCGTCTCGCTCCGGACCGGGGCTTCGCGCTGCGGCGCTCGCGTTCCCACCAGCTCGGGCTGGGCGATCACCTCGACGATCGGCTCGGCCGACGGCACATCATCGAGACCGGGCACCGGCACCAGATACGGCGCCACCGATCGCTTGACGAATTCCATCTCGCCGTCGACGGTCTTGCGCAGGTTCAAATGGAAGTTCCACGACTCGTCGTCGCGATCGGGCAGATCCGCGCGGTCGTGATAGAGGCCCCAGCGCGACTCTGTCCGCGTGAGGGAACTGCGCGAGGCCATCTCGGCGCAATCGCGAATGAACTGCACTTCGACGGCACGCATGAGTTCGTGGGGTGTCTGCGCGCCGATCCCGTCGACTTCGGCGCGCATCCGCTCGAAGGTCTCGACGGCGATCGACAGCTTGGCGGCCGTTTTCGGCGGCGCCACATAGTCGTTCACGAACCGGCGCAACTTGTACTCGACCTGCGGCTGCGGCGGGCCTTCGGGCTGACGCAACGGCCGGTAGATCAGTTCGTGCGCTTCGGCGAGCTGATCCTCGGGTAGCTCGGCAGGGGTATCGAGTTCGGCCAGGGTGGAGGCCGCGTGCGCGCCGGCCAGATCGCCGTAGACGAACGCACCGATCATGTAGTTGTGTGGCACGCAGGCCAGATCGCCCGCCGCGTACAGGCCCGGCACGGTGGTTCGCGCGTTCTCGTCCACCCACACACCCGACGCGGAATGTCCACCGCACAAACCGATCTCGGAGATGTGCATCTCGATATCGTGGGTGCGGTAGTCGTGGCCCCGGTTGGCGTGGAAAGTCCCGCGAGTCGGCCGCTCGGTGGTGTGCAGAATCGATTCGAGCGTCGACAGCGTCTCGTCGGGCAGGTGCGAGACCTTGAGATAGATGGGCCCGCGCGCGGATTCGATCTCCTGCTTCACTTCGGCCATCATCTGCCCCGACCAGTAGTCGGAGTCGACGAAGCGTTCCCCCTCGGCGTTGACCTGGTACCCGCCGAACGGGTTGGCCACATACGCGCAGGCGGGACCGTTGTAGTCCTTGATCAGCGGGTTGATCTGGAAGCACTCGATACCCGAGAGTTCAGCGCCGGCGTGGTAGGCCATCGAGTAGCCGTCACCGGCGTTGGTGGGGTTCTCGTAGGTGCCGTAGAGGTAGCCCGACGCGGGCAGGCCGAGCCGACCGCAGGGGCCCGTCGCCAGAATGACCGCTTTCGCGGCCACCTCGACGAATTCGCCGGTGCGCGTGTTCAACGCGGCCGCGCCCACCGCGCGCCCGCCGGCGGTGAGCACCCGCACCGGCATCAGCCGATTCTCGATGCGGATCTTCTCGCGCATCGTGCGTTGGCGCAGTACGCGATAGAGCGCCTTCTTGACGTCCTTGCCCTCGGGCATCGGCAGCACATACGACCCCGACCGATGCACTCGGCGCACCGCGTACTCGCCGTACTCGTCCTTCTCGAACTTCACCCCGTACCGCTCGAGGCGCTGCACCATCGCGAAACCCCGTGTCGCCGTTTGATACACGGTGCGCTGGTCGACGATGCCGTCGTTGGCGCGGGTGATCTCGGCGACGTAGTCCTCCGGCTCGGCCTTGCCGGGGATGACGGCGTTGTTCACACCGTCCATGCCCATGGCCAGTGCGCCCGAATGGCGTACATGCGCCTTCTCGAGCAGCAGCACGTTCGCGCCGGACTCGGCGGCGGTGAGCGCGGCCATGGTGCCCGCGGTGCCGCCGCCGATGACGAGCACATCGCAGTCGAGGCGTACGCGGTCGGACAGTTCGGGAATGTTCACAGAGTCTCCAGGATTCGGGCCCGCAGGGCGCTCCGGTCCACCGGTTCGCGCGGGTCGGGTACCTCGACGACCGCGCGCAGCGAACCCGCGCCGAGCACGGCGATCCGGTCGCCGAGCAGCAGGGCTTCGTCGAGGTCGTGGGTGACGAAAACGATCGTGGTCGGGTGTGCGCGCCAGGTCTCGACCAGCAGACGCTGCATCTCCGCACGGGTCTGGCTGTCGAGCGCGCCGAACGGCTCGTCCATGAGCACCGCGCGCGGCGAGCCCGCCAGGCTGCGGGCGAGCTGAACCCGTTGGCGCATCCCGCCGGACAGATCGCGCGGCAGATAGTCGGCGTAGCCGCTGAGCCCGACCTCGTCGAGCCAGCGCAGCGACCGTGCCGCACGGTCGCTGCGGGACACGCCCCGAAGGCGCAGCGCCAGATCGATATTGGCGCGCGCGGTGCGCCACGGCAGCAGCGCGTCGTCCTGGAACACCAGCGCACGATCGGCCGACGGACCGGTGACAGCGTCCGCATCGGCGCGGATGACCCCGGCAGCGGGCTTGCGCAGCCCGGCGATCGCGCGCAACAGGGTCGACTTGCCGCAGCCGGATTTGCCGACCAGGACGAGGATCTCCCCGGCCGCGACCGTCAGATCGAGGTCGTGCACCACGGTTTTGCGGCCGTAGCTGATCCGCACGGACTCGAGGTCCAATCGCATGCCGACCGAGACGGCGGGCGCGGCGGTGGTCGTGGTCATGAGGCAACCTCTCGCGGCAGCCAGCGGGTCACCCGGCGGCCTGCCAGTTCGACGATTCCGGAGGTGAGGAAACCGAGCACACCGATGGTGATCATCCCGACGAATACGGCCGGGTAGTCGACGATGGTGTAGGACTGCCAGGTGCGGTAGCCGATGCCGAGCCGCCCGGAGATCATCTCCGCCGAGATCAGGCAGATCCAGGCCACGCCCATTCCCACCGACAACCCGCTGAACACCCCGGGCAGGATGCCGGGCACGACGACCCTGGTCAGCACCTCGCGCCGCGACGCGCCCAGCGTGCGGATCGCGTCCTCCCAGATGGTCGGCAGTGCCCGCGTGGCATGCCTGGTGCTCACCAGCACCGGGAACAGCGACGCGGTGAACGTGATGAACACGATGCCGGACTCGTCGCTGGGGAACAGCAGGATCGCCACCGGCACCAGCGCGATCGCCGGAATCGGCCGGATCAGCTCGGCCAGCGATCCGAACACATCCGCGAGCAGTCGCGACCGGCCGAGCCCGATACCGGCCAGCACACCGACGACCGCGGCCAGACCGAATCCGGTGACGATCCGGATCAGCGACTGCGCCACATCGAGGTAGTACTGCCCGGTCCCGAGATGTTCGCCGAACTCGGCCACGATCTCGGTCACCGTCGGCAAGGTGTCGAACCGGAGGCCCGCGCGGACATCGCCCGCGGTGAGCAACTGCCACAGGCCGATCGCCGCCGCCACCGAGGCGACCCGGATCGTCCGCGACACCCAGACCGATCTGACGGGCGCGATGTCGTCGTGCAGGGCAGCGGAATCGGCGGGCTCGCCGCCCGCGACGCCAGGTCTGCTGCCCGCGGCATTCGCCGCACCGGCAGTGGCAGTGCGCAATTCGGTCGCGTCGGCAGTCCGTCCGACCTGCCCGGAGACCGTGCTCATCCGCGGACTTCCGTCACGGCCTGCGCATAGGAGACCGGTGCGGCGGCGGGATGGGTGGCGCGGTAGCGGTCGGCCGCTGCCTGCGTGGTGAACGGCAGGTACTGCGCGCTCTCGCGCAACCAGATGGCCTTGTCCGCGAACCAGCGAGTACCCAGTTCGGCATCGGGAACATAGACCGCGCGAATCGTCTTGCCCTGCGCCTTCGCTGCCTGCACCGCCCGCAACAAGCACACAGGGTTCGCGGCGGGTTGGGGCTTGTCCGCGCCGTCGACCCAGATCTCGCCGGCCAGTGCCGGATCACTCACCGGCGCAGCGCAGATCGGATCGGTGCCGGTCACCTTGCTCGGGTTGACCCCCGACGCGAGTTCGGTGTCGTAGGTCGTACGACCGGTCTCGGCGAAGGCTTTGCGCAACGGTCCGTCCTGCACGAAGGCGTCGATGTCGAGATCGGCGAAATCGCCGATCGACTTCAGGTAGTTCACGTCATCCTTGAACGCCGCGATCAGGTTCGCCTTGAGCGTGGTGTCGAAACTGGTACCGCCAGGGCCGTTGTAGAGGTACACGACCTCCTGTGGCAGGCCGGAACCCTTCGCGACGAGATCCGCTGCCTCGAAAGGCTTCTCGTTCAGGAACGCGGTCGCATCCAACTGCGCGGCGAGGAACGCCTGCAATACCTCCGGATGATCGGCCGCGTAGGCACGGCGAGCGACCACGCCGTGGAAAGTCGGCACGTTCAGCTCCGCACCGTCATAGAGCAGCTTGGCCTTGTTCTGCTGCACGAGCAGACCCGGCCACGCCACGAACTGCGAAAGCGCGCCCACCTGATGCGATTCCAGCGCGGTCGCCCCGACCTGTGGCTGCTGGTTGAGTACTTCCACACCCTTGGCCGGGTCGATCCCGGCCCGGCTCAGCGCCTGCACCAGGGTGCCGTGGCCCGCCGAACCCACACTGGCCGAGATCTTCTGCCCGGCCAGATCGGTCAGCGAACGAGCGGGTGAGTCGTTGGGCACCACCACCATGTTCAGCGCGCCCTTGGGGTTGTAGCCGGTGATCGACACCAGCTCGGTCCGTGCGCGTTCGTTGGCCTGCGTACGAGATCCGTTGATCAGCAACGGGTAGTCGCCCATCGAGCCGATATCGATCTTCTCCGCCACCATCTGGGCGGTGATCGGTGCTCCGGTGTCGTAGTCCTGCCACTCCACCTGGTATTTCGCGCCACCACCATCGGTGATCTTCTGTAGCCGCTGCTCCAGGTAACCCTGCGCTTTCAGCAGCGTGCCCGCGGTGACGGTGTTGATGGTCTTGGACTGGTAGCCGATGACGACCTTGACGGTGCCCGCCGGTGCGGCGTCGGAACTTTCGAGCGAGCAGCCGGCCGCGGTGAGCGCGAGAGCCAAAGCGACAGGGGCGAATCGAGTGATCTTCATGCGTGGGATTCCCGGTTTCAGCGGAGCAGATAGGGCATGTTGACGGTGACGGCGCCGGTGGGGCAGCGGGCCGCGCACGGCCCGCAGTACCAGCACTCGTCGACGTGCATGTAGGCCTTGCCCGAATCATCGTGAATGGCAAGGGAATCGAGCGGACACATGTCCACGCAGAGGGTGCAGCCGGTGATGCACAGAGATTCGTCGATCGTCACCGGGACGTCGGCGCGCTGGGGGACCAGTGCCATTACAGGACCTTCCATTCGGGGGTGCTGCGGGTGAGGCTGCCGCGCATCGTGATGCGGTCACCGCGCAGGCGGATGTATTCGAGGTCGACGGGTCGGCCGTCGTCGAGGTGGGTGAGGCGTTCGAGCATCAGCAGCGGCGCACCGGCCGGGGTATCCAGAGTGGTCGCGGTGTGCGGGTCGGCCGCGACAGCTTCCAGTGCGAGGTCGGCGGCGCCCAGCGACCGGCCGGTGACCTGTTCGAGGAGCACGAACACGTCGGTGGTCTCGAGATCGTGGGCGAGCACTTCAGCGCCCACATCGGGCGCGAGATAGGTGAGGTCGAGGCTCAGCGGCAGATCGGCGAGAAACCGCAGGCGTTCGATGTAGACGACCTTGTCGCCCGGCGCCAGCTCGAGCCGGCGCGCGACGGCCGGGGGAGCGGTGATGGTGGTGGCGGCCCTGACCTCGTTGCGGACGGTGCCGTGCCCTTTGAGCGTCTCCTGCAGTCCGAGCAGGGCATCGAGGCCGTGGTCGAACTTGCGGGCGGCGACCCGGGTGCCGAGCTTCGGGGCGCGATCGATGAGTCCCTCGTCGCGTAGCAGCGCCAGCGCTTCGCGCACGGTATTGCGGGAGGTGCCGTGCTCGGCGGCGAGCTCCTGCTCGCCGGGCACCGTACCCGCCACCGCGCCCGCCAGAATCTGGTGGCGCAGGATGTCGGCGACCCGGCGCGCCCGATCGGCGCGCTGACCGCGGATCGGGGTGGGCTCCGTAGCCCCTGTTTTCTCGCTGACCTGCATGAACAGCGACGATAGCGGCGATTACGCGGCACTCCGCGCGCCGCGATCGCGGGGAGAATTCAGCGGATGTTTCTACGCCGGGTGGCGGCTCACACGACCTGCGGGTATCCGCGGAGAAACCGCTATTGCGCCACCTCGGACCGAACGGCCGACATTGCGATCACGTCGATCGCAATGTCGGCGCGCAGTCACGGCTGGCCGGGATTGAGCACGATGAACAGACCCTTCGCCTCGGCGCACAACCGCTCGCCGTCGTGCAGCGTCGCCCGCAGGTACACCTTGCGGCCCTCGACGCGTTCGGTCCACGCGCGCACCGTCAGCTCGCGATTGAGGGGCGTGATCGAGCGGTAGTCCAATGTGAGCGAGGCCGTGCGGGTCACCGACCTGGTGGACAGCGCGGCGGTCATGCCGATGATGTCGTCGAAGGCGAGGGCGATGTGCCCACCGTGGGCGGCGTTGTTGCCGCCCAGGTGGAAGGTGCGGAAGGTGACCTTCGCGGTGACACCGTCGCGGTCTCCGCTGACCACCGTGTACGGCGGCAGCGTGATGTTGCCCCGCGCAGGCAGGTCGGTCCGGGTCCAACTGGGCGAGGACCACTCGTCCACCACGGCCTCGTCGAGGCGGGCGTTGAGCTGTTCGAGAGTGGCGATGGCCTCTTTGGCGAGCTCGTCGGAGGGGTTGACCAGCCGCGCCCGGTCCATCAGCGCGCGGACCTGATCGATCAGCTCGCCGTAGTGCGGTCCACCCACCGTGTTGTCGGTGCCGCGGTTCTTGCGTGCCTGGATCAGCTCGGCAACCGGCCGGAATCCGCCTTCGTGATGCTTCTCGTCCGGGAGCGAGTTGCCGACCTGTGTATCGTCCATATGCAACACGTTATCGCTGCCGAGCTGGATGTTCGCGCCGGGGATCGGTGTCGGGTCAACTAGGCTGGATCCCGATCACCGAGCAGGTCCTACGTACCGGAGCGTCGGCGCACCAACTGGTGGTGCCCCTCCGGGTGAGCGGCGAAAGGCTGAACGCATGGGTATCGCGGCGGTTGTGTTCGATATGGACGGCGTGCTGATCGATTCCGAGCCGATCTGGGAACAGGTCAGGCACGAGTACGTGGTCCTCAAAGGTGGCCGGTGGCAACCGGATTCGCAGAAGAAGATGATGGGGATGAACACCGTCGAGTGGTCGTCGTACCTGGCCGACGAGCTGGGCGTGGCCGAACCGGCCGACGAGGTGGCTGCCGCCGTCATCGACCTGATGGCCGACAAGTACGCCCACCACGTCCCGCTGCTGCCCGGCGCGGTCGACGCGGTGCGGCGGTGCGCGGGTTCCTGGAAACTCGGCCTGGCCAGCTCGTCACCGGCCACCTTGATCGATCTGGTGCTCGCGAAGTCCGGATTGCTCGACTATTTCACCGTGGTGCTGTCCACCGAGGAAGTCGGACGCGGCAAACCCGCACCCGACGTCTACCTCACCGTCGCGCAGCGACTCGGCGTGGAGCCGAACGACTGTACCGCCGTGGAGGATTCGACCAATGGTCTGCGCTCCGCCCACAACCCCGGGATGCGCCTGATCGCGGCGCCGCGCCCGGAGTTCC